>CALATC010000104.1 GCA_937891475.1 uncultured Granulicatella sp.
ATGTTTCCGTCAAGCTTCACGGTTAAAATCTATCTTCTTTTCTTTTTACGATTTAAACGCGGTTTTAAATAACCATATAAAAATGCTGCAGATAATACGGGATACCATAAAAGTCCTACTAATACGAAAGGATTTCTTGAGACTAAAGCTGTTAATAGACTAATCATTACACTTGCTCCAATTACTAACTGTAAAACAACCCCAATAAAATCATCCATCATTTCCTTTGGTTCATATAAGGAATGAATATAAATAGAATGCGCTTTTGGATGTTTATATAAGGAAGCAAATTGGAAACAAATCACTAACATCATCATCGATTGAATTGCCATTATCCAATACCAAATAAAACTAACAAATGATAATAAAACTGTCACTACAATCATTTGAAGAAATACCGTAACATAATTTGAACTTCTTAATGCTGTTCGAACTAATAAATAACGATACGGATGAATACGATTGGGTGTTAGTTTTCCTACGAAAATATCTAATGATTGATTGCGTTTTGCTTGATGTTTCTTTAAAAACGGCACATCTACAAATAAAGCAATCACTCTAAAAATTCTTTGTTGACGCACTTGTTCTTTTTGAATCATTTCATTCCAGTCAAAATTCACCGTTTTAGCAGATGCAAAACGATAAAGTCCAATTGCAAGAACTGCTAATACTTGTGTCATCGATAAAGAGAACACTTTTGGAATAAAGGAAAGAATTCCAAACAAACAAATACTATTCACCAAGTAAAGTGCTACATTATAGTAGGAATTCTTCGGTAACTTTCCCTCAAAAATTGACTTTTGAATCATAAAATGGAATCCTTTTAGTGATAATAGCGTTACAAAAATAGCAATAAATGGAATCATTCCGTTCCCATATGCTTGCATAAAAATCGGCAACACAAAAATCGTTGCAATAAAATTCATCACTAATGGAAAAATCCAACTATAACGAATCGCACGTTTAAAATAGGGTTTAAAATCTTCCCCAATTACACTTAAAAAGTGTAAATCAGCCTCTTCTACATAAGTAGCAATTTCACCAAATAAAGGAAAAATAGCTAATAACAAACTAATCAATAATATCAGAGGCCATTCTAAAATACGAATCGTTTTTAACCAAGTTGAATATTGAAATAATAGAAAGCCCAATAAGAAAAAGACAACAATCATAAAATGATCATTCATCATATATTTGGCATATTTCATTACTTTTTTCTGATAAGTCTTGAAACGACTTCCCCACAATTGTTCACTATTCATGATGATCACCTGTATTCGTTGTTAATGCAAAATACACGTCTTCTAATGAAGTTTCATCAATTCGAACTTCGCCTTTAAGAGTTTCTAAATCTCCTTGTGCTTGAACTAATCCATCATGTAATACAATGAAACGATCACAATATTTTTCTGCAGTATCTAGCACATGCGTAGACATTAAGATTGCCGCTCCAGATTCTTTTTTCTCTCTTAAAACATTTAATAATGTACGAATTCCTAATGGATCTAATCCTAAAAATGGTTCATCTACCACATATAATGGAACGTCTAACATTAAGGCACAAACAATGAGTACCTTTTGTTTCATTCCTTTTGAAAAATATGCGGGGAACCAATCTAATTGCTTTGTCAAACGAAATTGTTCTACTAATTCCATTGCTCGATGCATCGTTTCTGGCGTATCTTGTTGATACGCACGAGCTGTTAATTCAATATGCTCTCTGAATGTTAATTCTTCATATAACACCGGTGTCTCTGGAATCACTGCAATCAATTTACGATAATCTCGAACACTTTCTACTACCGTATGTCCTTGAATCGAAATTTCTCCTGAAAATGGTTGAATAAAATTTGTAATACATTTAATTGTTGTACTTTTCCCTGCTCCATTTAATCCAATGAGTCCACAAATTTCTCCTGACTTTACTTCAAAAGAAATATTTTTAATGACAGGAACTTGAGTATAACCAGCTGTCATATGATCTACTTTTAATGTCATAACTTTCTCCAATCCTACACAATTTAGCATTATTATATCAAAAAAACACTCTAGTTCCTAGAATCTTTCATTTGAAGAAAAACTTCGCGATTTCATTGCATTCCTTCACTACTCATGGTACGATTTGCCTATACAATTTAAGGAGGTTTTTATCATGTCAGATTGTATTTTTGATAAAATTATTTCTAAAGAAATTCCAGCACATATTGTTTATGAGGATGAGGTAGTCATTGCCTTTTTAGACTTAGGGCAAGTAACCCCTGGTCATACATTAGTCGTTCCAAAAAAACACGTAAAAGATATTTTTGAATATGATGAGGAATTAGCTGCAGCTGTTTTTAGCAGAATTCCAAAAATTGCTCGTGCTTTAAAAGCAATGAACCCAGATGTAAAAGGGGTAAATATTTTAAATAATAATGGTGAAGTCGCTTTTCAAAGTGTATTCCACTCTCATATCCATTTAATTCCTCGATACAAACACGAAGAAGGTTTTGGATTAAAATGGGAAACTCATGACTATTCTCACGAGGAATTAGCAACTATCGCACAAAACATTGCCAAACATGTGGAGGGATAAATATGAAAATCATTTATGTATTAGACAAAAATAATGGTGTTCTTTTCAATCATCGTCGTCAATCAAAAGATGCTTCTTTAATTGAAAACATTGTAAGCAAAGTAAAACAAGAAAATGGAACTTTATATGTATCAGATTATTCTAGAGAATTATTTGAAGGTACTGATGTTTCTATCCAGTCGTTAGCCGAATTTAATCTTTCTGTTTCAAAAGAAAATGATTTTGTTTTTGTCGAAAATGAAGATATTCAACTTCACGATTTTAAAGGTGAGGTAGATTATTATTTCTATAAATGGCCAAGTGTTTATCCAAGCGATAAAAAATTAGAATTACCTTTGAATGATGTTGAAGTCGTTCAAAAAGAACAATTTAAAGGAAATTCTCACGATGAGATTTACTTAGAAATTTGGAGAAGAAAATAAGATGAAAAAATTTGTTAAAGGATTACTCTTCGGAAGTATTGTTGGTGGTACAGTAGCTCTATTAACAACTAAACATAATGGCAAAAAAAATCGTGAAAAATTATATGAGAATATCGTGAGCTTATCTGAAGATATTTCAACTTTAAGTAATGGAATCCCTGTTCTTCAAAAAGGAACACAACAATTACAATATCGAATTATTCCACAAGTCAAAGAACTATCTGAAGAAATAATGGAAGATGTACAAAATTTTAAACATATGAGCCAACCTCGTATTAAAAGAATCCAAGCACATCTATCATTGTTAAATAAACATATTCAAGAAGCAAAAAAGGAGAACGTATGATTCGATTATTTGCTAGTGATATGGATGGTACGATTTTACAAGACCATTCCACTATTCATCCGGATAATGTTAAAATGGTCCACTATTTACAAGAAAAGAATATTCCATTTGTCATTTGCTCAGGAAGAGATTTTTACCAAGCTTCTCTCTGCTTAGAACCTGCAAATATTCAATGCCCTGTCATTGGATTAAACGGAGCCGTTATTTATCAAGAAGATGGAACTATTTTAAAAGAAGTCACTCTTTCTCATGAAGATACAAGAAAACTTATTCAAAAAATTGAGAAATATCATAACAATTGGGATATGATGACTTCAAAAGGATTATTCTCTTTACACTTTGCAGAAAAATTTGCAAAACGAGTGGCTACTTTTAAAGAAAATCATCCAGATCTTACTCTTGAAGAATTTGAAGCTGAGCTTGAAAAATTGAGAAAACTTTTTGATGCAACAGATATTTCTAGCGTTGATGAAGTTTTAGAAGATCCAACGATTAAAATTTATAAGGTCTTAACTTCTAATTACGAAGCTGAAGATTCATTAATGGAAATTAAATCTTATGTCGAACAAGAACTGCCTAATCTAGTCGTTACTTCATCATATAAAACAAATATTGAAATCACTCATAAAGATGCTCAAAAAGGAATTGCACTTCAATATTATGCAGAAACTTTAGGAATTTCAATGGATGAAGTTTTTGCAATTGGTGATAATTCAAATGACGTTTCTATGTTAAAACTAGCTGGTTATAGTGTAGCAATGGGAAATGCTAACCGAGAAGCAATGAACACTGCTAAATATCAAACAGATGATAACAAACATGGTGGTGTTGCAAAAGCCATTCAACAATGTTTAGATCAACAACGTTAAATCTATTACCTCCTTTAATAAGGGGGTAATTTTTTATATCTTCTCCTTTTTTATAGTAGGAGGTGATTTTATGGAAGCAGATATTCTTCAACCGTTCATCGCTTTAATTAGCAATATGGGATTTCCAATTGCAATGAGTATTTACTTACTTCATCGAATGGAACAACGGTTAGATACAATGATTCATTTGTTAACTGAACTCAATCATCATTTAAAGAAAGAGTGAATCCATTACAGATCTCATGTCAGAAAATGTAACATGATATGAGACCTGTTTTTTGTTTTTCACATTAAAATCTAGTAAACTAGACCCACATTAATTTTTAACAATATGGAGGTCTTTATGAAAATACATAAGAACATTAAGAAAAAGAGCTTCTGGATTAGCTTATTAGGAATTTTATTTTTCCTTCTTTCTACTCCAATTGAAGCTGCAACAAAAAAATATACGATTGCAACAGACACAACATTTGCCCCATTTGAATTCCAAGATACTTCTGGTAATTATGTTGGAATTGATATGGATTTAATCAAAGCTATTGCAAAAGAAGAAAATTTTGAAATTGAAATCAAAGCTTTAGGATTTAACGCTGCGGTTCAAGCTTTAGAAGCTGGACAAGTAGATGCTGTTATCGCCGGAATGAGTATGACAGATGAAAGAAAACAAAAATTCGACTTCACAGATTCATACTTTGATAGCGGTATTGGAATGGCAGCAAGTACTTCAAGTAATATTAGTACTTATGAAGAACTACGCGGTAAAAATGTCGCAGTAAAAATTGGGACGCAAGGAGCTAGTTTTGCTTCTTCTATTAAAGATCAATATGGTTTTACGATTTCAACATTTGAAGATTCAGCAAATATGTATCAAGACGTAGTCAGCGGAAATAGTGTGGCTGCTTTCGAAGATTATCCAGTATTAGGATATGCCATTCGCAGTAATCACTTACCAATGACCTTAACTTCTTATAAAGAACAAGTCACTCAATATGGTGTTGCCGTATTAAAAAATCAAAACACTGAATTTATCGAAGCTTTCAACCGTGGATTAGCTACTTTAAAAGCTAATGGTGAATACGATAAAATCATTAATAAATATATTGGAACAGACGATTCAACAACTGCTTCTACTGAAGATACAAGTTTATTAGGATTATTAAAAACAAACGCTCCTACTCTTTTAAACGGATTATGGAATACAATTTGGATTACATTTGTTTCTCTTGCAATTGCAACAATTATCGGTGTTCTTTTAGGATTAATGAGAACTAGCCGTATTTCTATTTTAGAAACAATTGCAACAATTTACATTGACTTTATGCGTGGTATTCCACTAATTGTTTTAACATTCTTCATTTATTTCGGAATTCCTCAAGCATTAAATATTCGTTTAGATGCTACTATTGCAGCTATTACAACATTAGGATTAAATGCTGCGGCTTATATTGCTGAAATTGTTCGTGGTGGTATTAACGCGATTGATAAAGGACAAAGTGAAGCAGCAATGAGTTTAGGATTACCATATTACAAATCAATGCAAAAAATTATTTTGCCTCAAGCGATTCGTTTAATGGTTCCTTCATTTATTAACCAATTTGTCATTACTTTGAAAGATACTTCAATTTTATCAATTATAGGACTTGTAGAATTAACACAAACTGGTAAAATAATTATTGCAAGAAACTTACAATCAAGTTCAATGTGGTTTATTGTTGGAATGATGTATTTAATCGTCATTACTCTACTTACAAAAATTTCAGCACGTTTAGAAAGGAAGGCATAAGATGGCAATTATCGAAGTAAAAGGCCTTAAAAAGAATTACGGTGAATTAGAAGTCTTAAAATCGATTGATTTAGAAATTGAGGAAGGGCAAGTAGTCTGTATTATAGGTCCTTCTGGATCAGGAAAATCAACATTTTTACGTTGTTTAAATCGTCTAGAAAAAACAACAGAAGGTAAAGTAATCGTAGATGGTTATGATTTAACGGATAAAAACACTGATTTGAACTTTGTTCGTCAAGAAATCGGAATGGTATTCCAACATTTTAACTTATTCCCTCATTTAACCATTAAAGAAAATATCACATTAGCTCCTGTTGAATTAGGTCGTGAAACGAAAGAAGATGCGGACAAGCACGCTTTAGAATTATTAAGAATGGTTGGACTAGAAGATAAAGCAGATGTTTATCCCAAAACATTATCTGGTGGGCAAAAACAACGTGTGGCCATTGCTCGTGCTTTAGCAATGAAACCAAAAATGTTATTATTCGATGAACCTACTTCTGCTCTTGACCCTGAAATGGTTGGAGATGTATTAGAAGTAATGCAACAATTAGCAAAAGATGGAATGACAATGGTTGTTGTAACTCACGAAATGGGATTTGCCCGTGAAGTAAGTAACCGAGTGATTTTCATGGATGGTGGATATGTCGTTGAAGATGGTACACCAGAACAAGTCTTCAAAAATCCACAACACAATCGTACAAGAGACTTTTTAAATAAAGTTTTACATTAAGAGATGAAAAGACTTTTGGGAATTTCCAAAAGTCTTTTTATTCGATATTAGAAAGGAACAACTCATGAATCATAAGGAAATCATTCAATCGATTCAAAAAGAAATGAAAGAATTTTTTACTCAAGAACATACTGGACATGATTGGTACCATATTGAACGAGTATGGAAAAATGCCAGAAAAATTGCTGTACATTATCCAGAAGCTAATCAACTTCATATTGAATTAGCTGCTCTACTTCATGATCGATATGATCATAAAATTGTCGATAATGTAGAAAAAGCTAAATTAGAAGTGAAAGATTTACTAGAACAACATGGATTATCAAAAGAATTAATTGAAAAAATTCTCTACTCCATTGATGCTGTTGGGTTTCGCAATGGGAAGAATCCACTTCAGCCTATTTCGATTGAAGACAAAATTGTTCAAGATGCGGATCGTCTAGATGCGATTGGTGCTATTGCCATTGCTCGTACTTTTGTATATTCTGGTGCACACCAACGTCCGATTTATACGGGGGAACCTCAAGAGGTTTTAGCAAAAGCTGAGCAACTTGAAGACACTGCTATTGGACATTTCTATGAAAAGTTATTAACGTTGTCTGACACTTTGCAAACACCAGAAGCTCGTGAAATCGCAAAAGGTCGTCATAAATTTATGAGAGAATATTTAAACCAATTTTTCGCAGAATGGGAAGGATTAAAGTAAAATCTTTTGTACTCGTGAATAGAAAGAAAAAATCATTTTTACTGTTGCGGGACGCCAGCAGCTTTGCTTTCGCAAATCTCATGGCTAAAATTTGAGCCTTGGTCTCAAATTTTCCCGTAATATAAGCCA
>CALATC010000105.1 GCA_937891475.1 uncultured Granulicatella sp.
AATCTAAAAATTCTTCTGGATAAATCTCTAAACTTCTTAAATAGTCTAAGTCTGTTTGGCTAAATGTTAAATCTTCAATATAGTGAACTAAACGTTCTAAACCGGCAAAAATCGCATATCCATTTTCAAACGGTAACTTTCTAAAATAAGCTTCAAAAATCGCTTTTTTCTCATGAAGACCTGTTTCCCAATAAGTCTTCATCATATTAATTTGATACAAGTCAGTATGCAGCGTTAAACTGTCATCATGATAACGGAATTTCATGGTTCCATACCCCTCTTTTCATTGTAGTTACATTCATTGTACACCAGTTTTCATTGTTTGTACAAACTTTCCAAACTCTTTTTTTACGGCAAAAGGGGCTAGTTGCCTAGCCCCTTTTTCAACCATCATTTCCACACTTAAATACCTTCAAAATGAATAAACTATTTTATCTAGTCTCTTTATTTATCAATGTATTCTTCCTACTATTAGTTTACTCCTCTTTTCACAAAGTGGCAAGAGTTTTCTTGGAAAAATTCCTAATTTTTTCTTTTTGAAGCCATTTTTCCAATAGAGAACAAAAAAGACTTCTCCTTGTAGCGTCATTCTTGACTGTACGAGTACTGTCGTCCTCTACTACTTCAGAGAAGTCTCATTCTATTTTTTATATTAAATATAGGCATCCAAGTCTTTTTGGAATTTTGCTAATTTTTCTTGTGCTTCTTCTTGAGTCGCAGCTTTCACACCCATGTAGAACTTAATTTTAGGTTCTGTTCCACTTGGTCTTACTGCAATCCATGAACCATCTTCTAAAATATATTTCAATACATTTGAAGTTGGTAAGCCAATTTCAGAAACAACACCTTCTGCATCTACTTGTTGGTTTACTGCGAAATCTTGTGCTACTGATACTTTAATCCCACCAAAGTTAGACGGAACTTCTTTACGTAATCCATCTAATAAAGCTTTGATCTTAGCAGGACCTTCTAAGCCTTGAACGGTTACAGAAATTGTTTTTTCTAAGAAATAACCATATTTTTCATATAAGGCTTGAAGGCCATCATATAAAGTTTTACCTTCACTCTTGAAGTGAGCTGCTACTTCTGTTAATAACAATACTGCTTGAATTGCATCTTTATCACGAACAAATGGTTGAACTAAATATCCATAACTTTCTTCAAATCCAAACATAAATGTATGTGCATTTGTTTCTTCATAGTTTTTAATTTGCTCTGCAATAAATTTGAATCCAGTTAATACATTTACCATTTTCGCACCATAATGTTCTGCAATGACTGTTGGTAATTCACTAGATACAATTGATTTTACAGCAGCAGCATTAGCTGGTAATGTTCCTGCTTTTTGATGGGCAAATAATAAGTAATCTAATAAGATTGCTGCAATTTGGTTTCCTGTAATAACTTGGTAAGTTCCATCTGGTTGACGAACAGCAGCACCCATTCTATCTGCATCTGGGTCTGTTGCTAATAATACATCCGCTTTTGTTTCTTCTCCTAAACGAATTGCATATTCAAATGCACCTGCTTCTTCAGGGTTAGGAGATTTCACCGTTGTAAAGTCTCCATCTGGCACAGCTTGTTCTGAGACAACATGTAATCCTGTAAATCCAGCTTGATCTAATGCACGTTTTGTTAACATTAATCCTGTTCCATGTAATGGAGTATACACAACTGATAAATCTTTTGTATTTGATAATAAGTCTGGGTTCACTGAAACAGATTTAATTTCTTCTAAATATGCTGCATCTACTGCTTCACCAATCCATTCAAATAATGCTGATTGTTCTAATTCTTCTTTTGTCACCACTTCTACTACTAATGGGTTTTCAACTTGGCGAACAAATTCTGTTAATGCATCTGCATCTTTTGGAGGCATTTGTCCTCCATCTTCACCGTATACTTTATATCCATTATAAGCAGCTGGATTATGACTAGCTGTAATCATAATTCCTGCAAATGTATGCAAATGACGAACTGCATAAGATAATTCAGGTGTTGGTCTTAAATCTTCAAATACATAAGCTTTAATGCCATGTTTTACTAAAACTTTTGCAGATTCTAATGCAAATTCAGGAGAAAAATGACGTGAATCATGTGCGATTGCTACCCCACGTTTTTTCGCTTCTTCTCCATACGTTTCAATTAAACGTGCTAATCCTTCTGTTGCTTGACGAACCGTATAAATATTCATACGATTAATCCCTGGCCCAACAATCCCACGCATTCCTGCTGTTCCAAATTCTAATGGAGCGTAAAATGCTTCTTCTTTTTCTTTTTCAGAAAAGTTCTCTAATTGTGTTTTTAAATAATCTTCTAATTCTTCGAACTTTTCCCATTTTAATGCAACTTCTTGCCAACTCATATCATCAATCTCCTTTAATCATTTTTATATTTACTCTAATACAGTTGCTACTTCAAATCCATATCCACGAATGTGAGTAATTAATAATTCTAAAAAGATATGTGCAACAGGTGATAATTCCATTTGATGATGTTTTAAATAACCAATTTCTAATTCATCTTCAATCGCTAATGGAATTGCCACAATTTTATCATCATTTAATTCGCTACTAATAATTCCCGAACTAATTGTATAACCATTTAGTCCGACCATTAAGTTAAAAATTGTCGCACGGTCACTAACTTTAATACTCTTCTTATGTTCCATAGTACTTAAAATCTCTTCAGCAAAATAGAAGGAATTTTCTTCTCCTTGCTCATAAGATAAATAAGGATAGTCTTCCAACTCTTCTAGTGTAATACTAGATTGAGAAGCTAATGGATTCTCTCTACTAATAAACACGTGAGGTTTTGCTGTAAATAATGGCGTAAATTCTAAGTTTTTCTCTTTAAATAACTTCTTCATCACTTGACGGTTAAAATTATTTAAATATAAAATTCCTAACTCACTTTTGAATTTCATTAAGTCTTCTAAAATATTTTGAGTTTCTGTTTCTCTTAGCGTAAATTGATATTCATCACCAGCTTCTTGACGGATTAATTCAACGAAAGCATGAACGACAAACGCATAGTGCTGAGCTGAAACTGAGAAATCACGTTTCCGTTTTGTCTTACGTTTATATTTTTCTTCCATCAAGTTTACTTGGTCCAATATTTGTCTAGCATATACTAAAAACTCTCTACCTTCTTCAGTTAAAGAAACTCCATTTTTATGCCGAACTAATAATTGAATATTCATTTCTTGCTCTAAATCTTTCATGGCATTTGATAGACTTGGTTGCGTTAAAAATAAATCTTTTGCGGCTTCATTAATGGATCCTTTTTCTGCAATTTTTTCTAAATAAACTAATTGTTGAATACGCATATTTTTTCTCCTTTTGCCATCATGTTCTTATTATAAATGAGTTTTCAATTTCATGCTAGCTAATAGTTTTCGCAAATAAAAAAACTGAGCTTAAAGCCCAGTTCTTTTATAGAATTCATTTTATTGTTGGAATTTAAATACCACATTAGAATCGTATAATTTTAATACATTTTCATAAACAAATTTAGTTGCTAATGCTGCAACAACTGGTACAACTAACCATGCAACAACTGCTAAAGCAACACTTAATCCTGCATCGATAGAAGCTAGAGGCCCTACTAAACCTACTAAACCAAAACCAGCAGATTGTGGAGTACCACTCACACTGAATAATGCAACTGGAATTGCAGAAATCACAGCTGTTGTTAATGTTGGTACTAAAATAATTGGATACTTGAATAAGTTTGGCATCATTAATTTCATAGCACCTAAAGCAATCGCTAAAGTAACTCCTGAATTATTTACTTTCCATGAATGAACCACTAATACTACCGCTGTAACAGCAACCCCCATCGCAGCAGCCCCTGCAGATACACCATTTAATTGAATTGCTAAACCAATCGCAACTGTTGAAATTGGTGAAATAATTAAGAATGCAAATGAACATACAATTAAAATAGACATTAAAATTGGTTGTAAATGAGTAAATTCATTAATGATTGCTCCGATTCCTGCTGTTAATTTTGCAACGAATGGTAATAATTGTAATCCGATAAATGCAGCACCTACACCGACAACGATTGGCATCGCAACTACCGCTGTAGAACCAAATTTTTCTTTAATCCACATTAATGCTAATACTGCAATGGCAGCTGTTAACATTGTATTAATTAAGTCCCCAGTACCAGCTCCAACATATTTTCCTAGTTCTGGATTGAATTTCACAACACCTGATGCAACAAAACTTGCTCCTGCAGTAACCATCATTGGCATTGGTTTGAAACCAAATTGTAAAGCAATTAATGCCCCGATAATTAATGGTGTTGCTAATTGGAAAATTACAGCGATTTGTGTAATTTGAACTGCTAGTGGATATTGACTAAAATATTTTAAAATAGCAGATAATACAGCGTTTGGAATTAAACCGATAATTACCCCTAATGCAGTTCCTTGTAAGATTTTATTGATAAAGACTTTTGCAGTCATTTTTTCTTGAGCTTCCATATAA
>CALATC010000106.1 GCA_937891475.1 uncultured Granulicatella sp.
GACGATGATGATTTCTTAAACTAAGAAAGGAGATATGAAAGATGATTTTTTCAATTTTTATGACTATCTTGATGGCAGTTTGGCTGTTTACTGGACTATATGCTGCATTTATGACAATTCGAGATGATATCCGATCAGAAAAAGAGAGAAAACAAAAAATGGTGAATACAAATGACAATAATTGAATTTCTATGGACTGTTGCATCTTGTCTCACAATCGCTTTACTCAGCCATCTTTTATATGTTAGTATTCGCAATGACATCAGATATGAGAGAGAACGATTCTTTAGTCGCAGAAATAAACACTAAAACATGGTGGCAGTTCTTCCTGCCACCTTTTTATGAAAGGATGAATTATGCAAATTAAAGAACTATCAGTAGACATAGAAACTTATTGTGATGTAGACCTACGAAAAACTGGAGTCTATCGATATGCGGAAGATGAATCTTTTGAAATCCTTCTTATAGCAGTATCTATCAATAATGCTCCTGTAATTGTTTATGATCTGACTAAGGATAAACTACCAAATCTTATCCTACAAGCCTTAATTGATGATACAGTCATTAAATGGGCTTTCAATGCAACATTTGAACGCATTTGTCTGTCTAATTGGATTAAGAAACATTACCCTACCTTACTTAATGAGAATTTTTTATCCCCAAAATCTTGGCGATGTAGCATGATTTGGTCTGCTTACTTGGGATTGCCCTTGTCACTTGAAGGTGTAGGTACGGTTCTTAAACTTCGTGAACAAAAACTAAAAGTTGGGAGTGAATTAATTCGCTACTTCTGCCTTCCTTGTAAACCCACAAAAGTAAATGGTGGTCGAACACGTAATTATGAAAATCACGCGCCAGAGAAATGGAAAAATTTTATCGAATATAATAAACGAGATGTAGAAGTTGAACTAGCAATCAAAAAAAGGTTGCAAAACTTCCCAGTTCCTGACTTTGTATGGGATGAGTACCACCTTGATCAGCATATCAATGACTGCGGTATTGGAGTTGATGTTGACTTTGTCCAGTCAGCTATCAAAATTGATGCAGACAGTAAAGCAAAAATCCACGAAGAATTGAAAGCTTTAACAGGTCTTGAAAATCCCAACTCCGTTCTACAGATGATAGGTTGGTTACGTAAGCACAATATTGAAACAGATTCACTCGATAAAAAGACTGTAAATAACCTTTTACAAAAAGTTGATGATAAAACGGCAAGGGTTCTAAAATTACGTCAGCAAGCTGCAAAATCAAGTGTATCCAAATATCAGGCAATGATGAATTGTGTTTGTAAAGATGGACGCGTAAGAGGAATGTTCCAATTTTATGGAGCAAACCGTACTGGGCGATGGGCTGGACGATTAGTACAACTTCAAAACCTACCACAAAACCACTTAAAAGACATAAATGAAGCAAGATTACTTTTTACAACTGAAGATAGTGATACTGTTGAACTTCTCTATGATGTTCAAGATACACTGTCACAGCTTATTCGAACATCATTTATTCCTCGTAAAGATAAGAAATTTATTGTTTGCGACTTTTCTGCTATTGAAGCCCGTGTTCTATCTCATCTAGCAGGTGAGACGTGGAGAACTAAAGTTTTTAATAAAGGAGAGGACATTTACTGCGCCAGTGCCAGTAAAATGTTCCATGTCCCAGTGGAGAAACATGGAGTTAATGCACACTTACGTCAAAAGGGAAAGATCGCAGAGTTAGCACTAGGCTACGGTGGTTCTATAGGTGCTCTTAAAGCAATGGGAGCTATTGAGATGGGATTAGCTGAAGAAGAACTACAACCTCTTGTTGATTCATGGCGAACAGCCAATCCTAACATTGTCCTTCTATGGTGGGATATCGATAAGGCTATCAAGACTGCTATCAAGGAACAAACCGAAACGGAAAGTCATGGAATTCTATTCAGTGTTAAAAAAGGAATATTATTTATTACTCTCCCATCTGGACGAAGATTAGCTTATGTGAAACCAAGAATTGGAGAGAATAAATTCGGAGGCGAATCAGTAACGTATGAGGGAACCGGTTCTGCAAAACGATGGGAAAGATTAGAAAGTTATGGTCCAAAGTTTGTAGAAAACATCGTTCAAGGAATTAGTCGAGATATCTTAGCTTATTCAATGGAACAACTAAAAGATAAGAAAATCGTTGGGCATATTCACGATGAGGTTATCATCGAGTGCTTGCCAATCCAAAATCTGGATGAAATATCTAATCAAATGTCCATTTCTCCAAACTGGATGGGAGATATCAATTTACGAGCTGAAGGGTATGAATGTTACTTCTATCAAAAAGACTAAAGAAAAATCCGCATCCTTGATAGGATAGCGGACTTCTTTCACTATTGATTTAATTCTCTATAGACTTCTTTAGCCATTGCTTGAGCTCTCTTAATAGCTTCATAACCTTGAGTCTTTTTCATTCCAAGTGTGGAAATAATATCTTGTTTTGCGATATCCATATTCTCATAAATAAGTCTTAGGATTTGACCATATTTCTTATTTCGACATTCTACTTCTTCTATCAGTTCACGAATTGTTTCTAACATCATAATAATCTCTTCGTGAGAGTCTACACCAGTTGGATCGAAACCTACTTCTTCGTTACTAGACATTTTATCCAACATCTCATCTAAAGATATGTCATTACCTTTCGTATAACGATTAAGATACTCGTTAACATCCATATTGAAGATTTTTATGACATTGTCAAAGTCCTCAATAAAAACTGGTACAAAACCTACAAGTACAGCTTTCCCATAAAACTTAAATGTTTTTAAGTTTTTAGAGTTAATATCTTTGCTCTGTCTCATCTCTTTATCTCTAATAACGAAAGGAGCGAGAACTTGATTAAGTCCACAAGGTACATCGTTATATGCCTTTTCATTTTCATATCTTGAAGGGTTATACTTTGATTGACGTTTGTTTACTTGAATTGTCATTGTTTGACTGACTTTCTGTTAATACCGAAAGCAGTTTTGACAACTCAATATGCATTAAATATATTATTGACCGCATAGTACTTTCCTCTATGTATCGGTCAGTTGACCTCACAGACTGAGCTGTGATTCCTATAATCCTCCCTTGAGGTCAATAGCTATGATCAGTAGCAAGAAGTCATATAGGATGTTTCTATTAGTAACTTGATGTTACCTTTAATAATAGTATAGTTCCTCACAAATATTTTTTACAGGTCATGAAATGAACACTTTTAAATCCCTTTATAACAATCATTCTAACCACTGCCACTTTTTCTACTCCACAAAATACAGGCGTACATACAAAAAAAACCGTTCATCTCATGAACGGTAAATATAAAAATATTTTATTTTCCTCCAATTGGAACTGAGATTCCCATCTCTTTAAGTTTTTGGTTACATTCATCGACGGTTAGATGGTAACAGTTTCTTAATAGCATCTTGTAAACACCGTGAAAAACAATAGTATCATCAAACTTACAATTACTCTTATCAATAAGGTCGAAACTAAATGTAGGATATAATTTTAAGCCAATACAAATGGCCATAAGTATACCTAATGTCTTTTGGTATTCCTTAGCTTTTTCCATACGCTGAATAGTTGAAACACTAACAGTTGAGTGTTCTTCCAACTCCTCTCGTGAGAAATTTCTACGTTTGCGGTGATACACCATTGTCCCACAAAAATTCCCTGGTAGCTGTTCCATTACCTCAGCAACCTTTGTATATACTTCCGAAGTATACTCTGGCACATTTCCAAGTATTTCCTGACTTATGAGGCATTCTGAAAAATCAACTTTAATCTTAAGTTCAGGGTTACTCCCTCGATACATAATGTAATCGTTGAAATCTTTGTACGATAAAGTTCCATCTGTTTGATATCGAACATCGAATGTTAAGCAACATTCATCCATATGCTCGTATGCATAATCAGTCATCTGGTAAATACCTAAATCAACCATTACTACATACTTTTCATCATTCAAACAAAAATGGGAGTCAACATATACAAAACGCTCTGTATTCATCAAGTCCTTAAATTTGGAATTGTTCGCATTGAGCATACAGGCATTATTAAAAGAAATAGTGAAGGTTTGACCTTTTTTCAATGCCCCAACTTCAAAAGCATAACTTCTTATGTACTCATTGCCTACATAGTTATACGTGCCTTCAAATTCACTGTAGCCAAGTTGTAATAATCTAATCTTCACAGCTAACCGTGAGACTTGGAAGAATTCTGCCAAATCATCAATTACTTGTTCGAACATTAGAGCTTTTTTCTCCTGTTCAAACTCTAATGAGTATTTGACAAAAAACTCTTGAACCATCTGTTTAGTTGCTTTCTTTGGCATTAAAATTCTAGCAGCAATTCCATTTGCTTGCCACTCCATCCAATCGTAATCGCTCCAAGTAGATAAAGTTAGTGATGACCTATCACTTTTACTACTACTCAGTCGGTGATTGGCATCAAAGAGCATCTTATATTCGTTGTGGTAGCGGTGAAGTAGCCAGTGAACTGATTCATGAACAACCGTATTATTATAGCTTCCTTGATTCCGTAAACAAATTACATCGGGGTCTACAAGAATAGTCTTTTTTCTAATCAACTTAGTTTCTGGGATATCCGAATCATAAAACACAACTTCAGTATCTTTAAATACCATCTCACCAAAAACGGAGCTGTCTTTTGTTAGTCTCCCTTCAACTTTCGTCAATCCAATATTTGCGAGGTACTCATCAATTGGAAGTGACATCGGAACTTGTAGTGCATCAGGATAGTATTGCTTTAGTATCTCCTCAGCAATGTCATCCATTTCCTTTGCCTTGATATAAGGAACGAATTCAGGACTAAGACCTAAATCAGACGAATCGTAATCAGAAGAATCAAATGGAATAACACTCATTACTTTAAAATCATGAATGCCTTGTTCTAATTTATAAATAACTTTGATTCTCAACCAAATATTACTACTATCGGACTCATAACCATATTTCGTGTAGCCTTTTATTTCAAGATTTGCAATAAC
>CALATC010000107.1 GCA_937891475.1 uncultured Granulicatella sp.
ACTCATATTTTTCAAAAATATCTTGATAACGCGCATTAAAGGCATCTAATTCAAATCCTTCACGATAATCCTCAACAATTTCATAATGGACTTCTTTAATTTTGACATGAGTTTCGTCTACCCAAAATACGACACGTTCCACTTCCTGTTCTTGCGGTGCAACGATTTCTTCTAAAACTTCATTTAGTTCAGTCATTGTTGTTTCTTCTTTTACTTCGCTCATATAAAATCCTTTCTTCGGTTAATTTTCTAGATTATCAAACCATTCAGCTCTAGTTAGCTGTTGTAAATCTTCTGGTGTTAATTCCATTTGAATTCCTCTCTTACCTGCAGAAATTCGAATAGTCTCTTGTTCTTTAGCACGTAAGTCAATATAAGTTGGAAAACTTTTCTTCATTCCGACAGGTGAACAGCCTCCTCGAATATATCCAGTCAAACCTTCTAATTGAGATACAGGGATTAGCTCTACTTTTTTATTTTTAGATGCTTTCGCTAATGCTTTCAAATTCAATTCATGGTCAGCAGCAACACAGGCTACTAAATACCCCGTTTTATCGCCATGTAAAACAATTGTTTTGTATACTTGATCTACTGAAATGCCCATTTGTTCACTCACATGAACGGCATCTAAATGCTCTTCATCCCATTCATATTCAAAAATTTGATATTGAACTTTTTGACGTTCTACCATACGAATGGCATTTGTTTTTATATTTGCTTTCTTTTTCATTATATCCAACTCCTACTGCATTAGTGTATCATATTTTCACTTGAAAATCAGTTAGATTTCCCTAAAACATTGCTTACACGAAAGAAAACCGTAGAGAAAGAAACATTCTCGTTCTTCCTCTACGGTAGTTTTATTAGAATAATGATTTTAATTCAATCGATGGGTGTTTGTCTTTAAACCAATTCAAAGCAAATTGATTTTCAAATAAGAATACCGGTTGATCGAATCTATCTCGACATAATAAGTTACGACTTGAAGACATATTTGGATCTAAGTCTGCTTCATCAATCCAACGAGCAATTTTACTGCCAATTGGTGTCATCACAACTTCCGCATTATATTCATTCATTAAACGATATTGGAATACTTCAAATTGTAGTTGACCAACAGCTCCAAGAATATATTCCCCTGTGTGATAAGTTTTATATAATTGGATAGCTCCTTCTTGCACTAACTGCTCAATTCCTTTATGGAATGATTTTTGCTTCATCACATTTTTAGCAGCTACTTTATTGAATAATTCCGGTGTAAATTGTGGAAGTGGTTCAAATTGAATCGCTTGTTTTCCACTATAAATCGTATCTCCAATTTGGAAATTCCCTGTATCGTATAAGCCGATAATATCTCCCGCAACAGCTGCTTTTACCGTTTCACGAGCATCTGCCATAAATTGCGTTGTATGAGATAATTTCATTTTCTTTTGAGAACGATTGACAGTAATATCCATCCCTGGAGTAAATTCCCCAGAACAAATTCTTACAAAGGCAATACGATCTCGGTGAGCCGGATTCATATTTGCTTGAATTTTGAAAATAAATCCACTAAATTGTTCTTCTAATGGTTCAACTTTATCTCCAGCTTCTGTTTTCTTAGCTGAAGGACTTGGTGCAAAATCCACAAAGGCATCTAAAAATGTTTGGACACCAAATCCTGTTAAGGCAGAACCAAAGAATACCGGTGTTAATTTTCCTTTTGCAATGGCTTCTTCACTAAAGTCATTTCCTGCTTCTAATAATAATTGAGCATCTTCAATCGCTTGTTCATATAAAGTCGATTGTTTGAAAGCATAATCACCTTCCACTTCTCCATCTTCATTCAATGGTAAGAAGTCATTATCTCCATTTTCTTCGGGATGCATTAATTCTACACGCTTGTTATAAATATCGTATAGCCCTAAAAATGTTTTTCCCATCCCCATTGGCCAGTTCATTGGATAAGCATCAATGCCTAATACTTCTTCTAATTCTGCAATCAACTCTAATGGTTCACGTCCATCACGGTCTAATTTATTAATAAATGTAAAAATTGGAATCCCACGCATACTACAAACTTCGAATAATTTCTTTGTTTGTGGCTCAATCCCTTTAGCACTATCAATAACCATGACCGCACTGTCTACTGCCATTAATGTACGATACGTATCTTCAGAGAAATCTTCGTGCCCTGGTGTATCCACAATATTAATATGATTTCCATCATATTCGACTTGCATTACAGAACTCGTTACAGAAATCCCACGTTGTTTTTCAATTTCCATCCAGTCTGATTTTGCGAATTTACCAGTCTTTTTCCCTTTAACGGTACCCGCTTGACGAATCGCTCCACCATATAATAGTAATTGTTCAGTAATCGTTGTTTTCCCCGCATCCGGGTGAGAAATAATAGCAAAAGTCTTACGTGAAGAAACTTCTGCAGCTAATTGATTTGACATGTATATAACTCCACTTCTATATTTTTTCTTAAACGTTTCTTTAGTATTATAGCCGATTTTACAACTTTTGAAAAGCAAGGTCTTATGCATTTTCACATTTCAAGATTCAAGAAATTCCATTGTTTTTTCATTTATTTATGCTATGATAGTACAAAAGGGAGGGATTTTATGACTCAATCATTATCAATCGCATATATTAGCTTAACAGGGAACACTCATAGTTTTGTTACAAAATTAGTTGAGTATTTTAAATTTCAACAATCCTCTTTACACATCCAATTAATCAATGTTAAAGATATCATTCGGGATCGTATAGAATTTTTTGAAATAGAACATCCTACCATTGCTTTCCTTCCAACTTATTTAGAAGGTGGAAATGGTGTAGATACAGGCTATACTGAAATTCTAACCAATCCTCTTGGAGATTTCCTTGCCTACCATAATAATTACAAAAAATGCTTCGGCATTGTCGGTAGTGGAAATCGCAACTTTAATAAACAATTCTGTTTAACCGCTCGTCAATATTCTGAGCGATTCCACTTCCCCGTATTAGACGAATTTGAATTACGAGGGAGCCAAAGAGATGTTGAACGAATTGGACAAATGATACTTGAAAAATTGAATACTATATAGAAAACGAGACGATTCAATCGTCTCGTTTTTTTACTCTTTATGAAATCGTCCATGTCCCCATCTTTTTAGTACTAGATTTTAAAGCATTAGCGATTGAAGCGTCCACTTCTAAACTTTCTAATTCTTTTGGAATCACAATTTTTTCTAAGAAAATAGCTGATTCCTTAATGAACCCTTCTTGTTTAAATCTGTCATCCTTTAGAACATACTGTGTAGCAATTCGACTAGCTAAAGAAACTTTATCCCGTATTTCTAATAAATTTTTCGATAGTTTATAAGAAGCATTCCCCATTTGAACATAAATAAAATTTCTATCCTTCCCTAAATAAAGGATTCCTTCTTGAAGTTGAGTCTTTTGATATAATTGTTCAGGATATTGAGTGGGATTATTTTTTCCACGATAACTTTCCTGTTCAAAAACAGAATAATGTTCTTTTGAGAATGGCTTTCGTACATACTCACGTACAGCTGGGGTTAGTTGGCTCATCCATTGAATCGTAGATTGGTATTGCAAAAAATTTCTCCCCAAATAGATTCCAGTTGGAATGATTAAAAACATTGCTAGTAGAAGACTAATAATCTTTTGCTTTTTATTCGCATACAAAAGCATCACCAGTAAAAAGAATAATGTTAAAGCTACTCCAATAACTCCTAACCAAAACTTGTCATAGTAAAAATTTTCAGCATCTACAAATGTTTGATATAAATCTATTTCATTCATACACTTCTCCCCTTTAGTACCATTCATTATACGCCTATCAGTAATCCATGAAAAGGAGCTACACAAATATGTTGATAAAAATCTTTTTTTTATACAAAAAATCCTGTCAGTGATTTCTCACCAACAGGATTTATCGAATCGTTATAGAACTTTTATTCTAATATTACTCTTCTTCTTTTTTCTTTGATGTAGCTACAAGACCTAGACTTGCTAAAACAGTCATTGCTGCTGAACCAAAGATTGAAACTTCGTTACCCGTACCAGTATTTGGTAATACTTTTTGATTTGAACCTTTTGATTCTTGAGATGTATTTGAAGGATTTTCTTTTACATCTTCAGCTTGAGTTACAGTAGGTTGTTCTGAATTATTAGAAGGTACTACTGTCGGTTTTGAATCTTCTTGAGTATTATTTTGTTGTTTATCCTCTTTAGAGCTTTCAACAACTTCAACTGGAACAAATACTGTTGTTTCTTTTCCATCTGCTAATCTTAACGTTACTTTAGCAAATTTTCTACCTAATGTAGTTGTATCAGGTAATTCTATACTAATAACCGTAATACTCTCAGGTAAGTTTAGTTTAGCAATGATATCAGCTTGAGTAATTGCTTTTCCAAGTTCAACTTTTACAACTCCAGTAACAGATGCTTGTAATGAACCTTCAAAAGCTAATGCTCCTTCTTTAGCACCTACTGGATTGATTTTCGCAATATTTTCTTTACCATCTTCTAACACTTTATTGATATCTTCTAAAGTTGTTGCCTTATCAATTGCATTTTTCGCTGCCTCTGCTTCTTCTCTTGCTGCTTTTTTAGCTGCTTCTTTTTCTTCTTCTGTTAGATCAGTTCTTGCATCAATTGCTTTTTCTTTGGCTGCTAAGGCTTCATCTATTGCTTTCTTAGCTTTATCTTTAAGATTTTCTGGATTAATCTTCGCAATATTTTCTTTTCCATCTTCTAACACTTTATTGATATCTTCTAAAGTTGTTGCCTTATCAATTGCAT
>CALATC010000108.1 GCA_937891475.1 uncultured Granulicatella sp.
TTTCGACTTGGTAGTTCACTTTACTAATCGGAGTATAAATAGAATCAATTGGGATAACACCAATTGGCATATTATCAGATTTATTATAGTCAGCACGAACATAACCACGACCATTTTTAGCGTTCATACGAACATGGAAGCGATGACCTTCAGCTACTGTACAAATATATAAATCAGGGTTAAGGATTTCGATATCACTATCATGTTTAATATCTCCAGCTGTAACTACAGCAGGACCAACGATATCGATTTCTAACACCTTATCATCTTCGCTAAAAGATTTTAATGCAATTTTTTTAATATTTAAAATGATTGCAGCAACATCTTCTACCACGCCATCTATTGTTGAAAATTCATGTAACACGCCATCCATTTGGATATCTGTTACTGCAGTACCAGGGAGTGACGATAATAGAATACGGCGTAATGAGTTCCCTAATGTAGTACCATAACCGCGTTCAAGTGGCTCAACAACGAATTTACCAAATTTAGCATCTTCGCTGATCTCAATCGTTTCAATTTTTGGTTTTTCAATTTCGATCATTATTTTTTACCCCTTTCAAAACGTACGTACAATGTGCGATTGTCCAACAAAATTCAACAATAACAATCCATTACACACGACGGCGTTTTGGAGGACGACATCCATTATGAGGGATTGGTGTTACGTCACGAATTGCTGTAACTTCTAAACCAGTAGCTTGTAATGAACGAATTGCAGCTTCACGACCTGAACCAGGACCTTTAACTGAAACTTCAACTGTTTTCATACCATGCTCCATTGAACCTTTCGCAGCAGATTCAGCAGCCATTTGAGCAGCAAATGGTGTTGATTTTTTAGAACCTTTAAATCCTAAAGCACCTGCAGAAGACCATGAAACAGCATTACCATGTACATCTGTAATCATAACAATTGTATTATTAAATGTTGAACGGATGTGAGCTACACCAGATTCAATATTCTTTTTCACGCGGCGTTTGCGTACAACTTTCTTTGCCATGAAGAATTAACCTCCTTCTTCTCTAAATTATTTTTTCTTACCTGCAATAGCCTTAGCTGGGCCTTTACGAGTACGAGCATTGTTTTTAGTATTTTGACCACGAACTGGTAAACCACGACGATGGCGAACACCACGATATGAACCAATTTCCATCAAACGTTTGATGTTTAAGTTCACTTCACGACGTAAGTCACCTTCAATTTTTAGTTTATCCACTTCTGCACGGATACGGTCTAATTCATCATTTGATAAATCACGAACACGAGTATCTTCACTTACATTAGCAGCAGCTAACACTTGTTTAGAAGTCGTAACACCGATACCGTAGATATAGGTTAAAGAAATAACAACACGTTTTTCACGTGGAATATCCACACCTGCAATACGAGCCATACTTTTAAGTACCTCCTTATAAATTATCCTTGACGTTGTTTATGTTTGGGATTTTGACAAATCACCATAACTTTACCATTGCGTTTAATTACTTTACATTTTTCGCAAATTGGTTTTACTGATGCTCTAACTTTCATTTAAGTTCCCTCCTTTATATCATTAACGGAGTCCATTATTTAAAGCGATATGTGATTCTTCCGCGCGTTAAATCGTAAGGTGATAATTCAACCGTTACTTTATCGCCCGGTAAAATCTTAATATAGTGCATCCGGATTTTTCCAGATACATGCGCTAAAACCTCATGACCATTTTCAAGTTCGACCTTGAACATCGCATTTGGTAATGTTTCATTAACAATACCTTCAATTTCAATTACGTCTTCCTTTGCCATGCTTCATCCTCCTCACTTTTAAAAAGTTGTTACGGATTTTACTGACGGACTTCTACCGTTATCTAACTTTCTAATTATACCATTTCAGCTACAATAAATGCAAGATAACAGGTTAAGCTTGGTGCGGTTCGCCCATAATTGATTGAATTGTGTTAAACAAATGATCAATCCCGCTTTCACCATCTACATTATGTAAAACTTCTTTTGCATTGTAGTAGTTTAAGATTGGTTTTGATTGTTCAATATTAATTTGAATACGATTTTCAACAGTTTCAGGTTTGTCATCTTCACGTTGGTAGAAATCGTGTCCTCCACAACGATCACATGTACCTTCTACTTTAGTTGGTTTATTGATTTTGTGATAAGTAGCTCCACAGTTTCTGCAAATGAAACGTCCAGTTAGACGTTGCATTAAAATTTCTGGATTTACATCAATATTGATAACAGCATCAATTTTACGACCTAATTCATCCATAATTTTATCAAGTGCTTCTGCTTGAGCTTGTGTTCTTGGAAAACCATCCAATAAAAATCCGTTTTTAGTATCGTCTGCTTGTAAACGTTCCTTAACAATTCCATTTGTTACTTCATCAGGAACTAATTCACCTTTATCCATGAAAGATTTAGCTTTTAGTCCTAATTCTGTTCCTTGTTGCATTGCTGCACGGAACATATCGCCAGTTGAAATATGTGGAATGTTATAAGTAGCAACAATTTTTTCTGCTTGAGTTCCTTTACCTGCTCCAGGTAAGCCCATTAAAATAATATTCATAATATCTCCTTTACATTGTAGATGAAGAAAAGACAAAACATTCAAAAATATTTTGTCAATCTTCCTCATTACTCTTGGATAAACCCTTTATATTTACGTTTAATTGCTCGGCCTTCAATTTGACGGCTAATTTCAAGTGCAACCCCAACTACGATTAGTAAGTTTGTTCCACCTAACATTAAACCACGTGGTAGATTCCACAAAGCTGCAGCAATCATAGGTAATAATGAAATACCACCTAAGTAAAGTGCTCCGACTGTACTCAATCTTAAAAGCATTCCAGAAATATAATGTTCTGTCTCTTTACCAGGTCTTACACTTAAGATGTAACCACCTTGTTTTTGTAAGTTTTCCGCAACTTTTTCAGGGTTAACTTGTACAAATGCATAGAAGTAAGTAAATACTACTATTAAAAAGATATATAAACTTGCACCTGCTGGTTTTTGGTAATCAAATATATTTGTTGCAACTTGATACCAACTTTCCTCACTGTATTGGCCATGAACAGCACTTAATACAGTTTGAGGTAATGCTATAAACGAACTTGCAAAAATTACTGGAATAACCCCTGCAGAGTTAATCTTCAATGGTAACCATGAAGCTTCGCTAGCTCCAGTTGGTCGTTTAGAGTATGAAATTGGTAAACGACGTTGCGCTTGCTCAATGAATACTACTAACATAACCACTAGGATAATTGCAACTGCAAGAGCAGCTGTAAATCCATAAGCTCGATACAACTCTTCATCGATTTTTCCTTGTAATTGATTGACATAAAATTCATAAATATCATGTGGCATACGAGCTACAATCCCTGCAAAGATTATAATAGATACCCCATTACTAATCCCATTAACAGTGATCATATCACCTAGCCATGTAACAAACATTGTTCCTGCAGTTAAAACTAACGCAATCAACAAGTATGTTGAAATACCAGGATTATTAATTAATCCATAGTTTGCATAAGCATTGAAACCAAATGAAATCGCAAATGCTTGGAAGAAACCAATTACGATTGTCAAATAACGAGTAGCGGTATTTAATTTACGTCGACCAACTTCCCCTTGTTTAGACCATTCTACGAATGTAGGAAGGATGTCCATTTGTAATAATTGAACTACGATTGACGCAGTGATGTAAGGCGAAACTCCCATCGAAAAGATAGAGAAGTTCGATAGCGCCCCACCACTAAATGTATTTAAAATACCAAAGAAACCTGTTGATGCAAATGTTACAATTGCTGAAGCATTAACACCAGGAACTGTAATATGCGTACCAATTCGAAATACCACTAATACCATTAGTGTGTATAAAAGACGTTGTCTAATATCCTTGGTTGTAATCGCATTTTTTAGTAGAGAGAACATTAAATCACCTCTACAGTTCCACCTGCAGCTTCAATTGCTTCTTTTGCTGCTTGAGAGAATTTATTTGCTTTAACAGTTAACTTACGTTCAAGTTTTCCGTTTGCTAATACTTTGATACCGTCTTTCTCGTTTTTAACGATACCAGCCTCAACTAGAACAGCAGCAGTCACTTCTTGACCATCTTCGAAACGGTTTAATGTTTCTAGATTTACGACTGCATATTCTTTACGATTAATATTTTGGAAACCACGTTTAGGTAAACGACGGAATAATGGAGTTTGTCCACCTTCGAATCCTAATCTAACGCCACCGCCT
>CALATC010000109.1 GCA_937891475.1 uncultured Granulicatella sp.
AAGAGACGACTTAAGTCGTCTCAAAAAAAGTCTAACTTTTTGGGGTCACTTCAAAGTCTTCATTTCATCATTAATCATGAATTTTCTTATTTTTCTCCATATTCGCTAGCATCAATTTTCGATACAGATGAATATTGATTTTTAATGCTAAAGCAGCAATTCTTCTTCCTTTTTGGAAAATAGTATTTTTCGTAATTTCAAAGGCATGTTGTTTCAAGTAGTGACGCACTCTTGGATAATCTGCTAAAGTTTCAAAATCATCTTCCACTAGCATCTTATCTAAAATATAAAAATGTGCGTACGATAATCGAAAGAATGCTTCTTCTTCCAATTTAGGGAATTGCTGTTTTACTAAATCATAAAATTGTTGATAAATCGTAATATATACTAAATCACGTTCACGATAAGGATTTGTCGTAATACTTTGTTGTCTATGATAGTAATAATAATACGGTTTCGTATTAACGACATATTTTTTTGCAATTTGAACTAATTGATAGTGATAAAATGCATCTTCATAAATTTTTCCGACTGGAAATTCTATCTTATCAGCAATTTCTTTTCGGATTAATTTATTACATATCGTACCAGGAACTTTTTGTCCAATTAAATATTCTCTTAAAAACTCTTCCCTATTCAATACTAAATACAAATCTTCTCGATCACATTGAGGAGTTTGGTTTGTCGTATAAACATTCATGACATTACAACTTGAAACATCTGCATTTTCAGCAATAAGTTGTTGATAAAGGGACTCAATCATTTCTTCATGAATGTAATCATCTGAATCAACGAACAAAACATACTCACCTTTAGCATTTTTTTGTCCTTCATTTCTTGCTGAAGATAGGCCTCCATTTTCTTTATGAATGACTGTTATTCTCTCATCTGTCGTCGCTAATTCATCACATAGGCGTCCACTTGAATCGGTAGCACCATCATCAACTAATAAAATTTCTAAGTTAGAATAAGTTTGTGTTTGGATAGATTGAACACATTTTTCTAAATATTGTTCGACATTGTATACGGGAACAATAACACTAATTAATTCACTCATATCTTATCCTCTCTTCAATACTTTATTTTTTACAGCATTAATGACATCATAGAAAATTTCATCTTTGACAAGTGCTAATACAACGACATAATAAATGACACAGCTAACAATTGTTACAAAAATATTGATGAGCAATGCCCCATTCACTACCATTTCAATTGGACGAATCCAAGAAATCAATCCATAAATAATGAAAAATCCTGATGAATAGAGAACGTATTTACCAGCATGAATAAATAATTTTCTTAAATCGATTAACTTATTCTTATTAATTAATAAGATGTCTAATACAATTACTAATAATTCAGCAACAATCGTTGTTAAAATATACCATTCTGGTTTTGTAATACCTACAGTAGCTAGAATAGAGTTCAATACTAAGTTTAATCCTCCACCAATAAAGTAGAACATCGTTAATTTATTTTCATAGCCTTGTACAAAAATAATTTGATTTTCTAAAATTAATGCCATTGCCCATGGAATAGAACGAAGGGCAAATAGGAACACACTAAAGCTAGCATCTAAATACTGCTCCCCTGCATATAATACAGTTGCATGACTTGCTAAAATAGCTAATCCAAAATTTAACGGCGTAATACAGAACATAAAAATTCTACCGCCCTTATTGACTAAATCATCATAGGCTTTCTTATCATTAATTCCTAAATAATACCCAAGTCTTGGAATACTAACACTAACGGCTCCACTAATAACTCCTGAAATAGAAAATACTAATGTTTGAGCAATCGTGTAATACGATACATATTCGGGTAAAGCAATAGAAGACAAGAACATTCGATCTAAATACGTATAAAGCATCCCAGCATTTGCTAATAAAAGGATAGCAATTAACGGTTGAATGACTGCTTTAACATCTTTCCATTGAACCCCAACAAAGTGGACTTCTTTTTTAATCCAGAAGAAACTTGCTAAATAATTTAATAGTGTAGCAATGGACATTAAAAAGGCATACGGTACAATATCATGCTCTGTTTTTACAAATGTAAAAATAGAAACAAGCATAAAGATTCGAATAAATAAAGTCTTATACAAAATAAACGTGTAATTTTCAAATGCTTCATTCATCCATTCAATATTTAAAAACTGTGCAAATACTTGTATCGCCATAATATAATACAATGTTTTTAATACGGGAGCACCTTCTATTTGGAATGTGATAATAAAATAGACAATGGTTGTAATGACCGTACAAAATAAGGAAATATAAAAGAGTAATGAAAAGATCCGATTAATCTCTTGTTTATTTTCCTTTGCCTTACTAATGGCACGAATTCCATAATTATAAATTCCTAAAGTTGCAAAAGGGATAAATAATCCAATGAAAGTATTCGTAATATTGAAATACCCATACTCTGTTTTATTTAAAATTCTGGCAATATAGGGACCTGTAATTAGTGGAAAAACAATATTTAATACTCGCATTAAAAGGTTTGCGATAGCATTTACTTTAATATTTTTCATAATTCACCTCATTTTACTGGAGATAGTATAGCAAATTCATACAAAGATAGAAACAAATATCCTAGATATTAAACAATTCATAAGAATTAAGCAGTTTTCGTTCTTACGATCCTTCTTCTACTACACTTCAACAGACATAAAAAGAAGGCTGGATAAACGTCCAACCTCTTTTAGACTTAAACTCCATTATTATTGTTCATCTTTACGATAAGCTTGCAATAAATGACTCTTATAATCAATTTCTTCTTGAGAAGGAACCGTCATATAGTCCCCATAAAATTGTGAAAGAAATACATCATATTCTTTTGGTGCAGGAACCATCATATCTTCAAATGGTAATTCAATTAATTCTTCAAAAGTTCCACGAGGGAATACTTCTTTTCGACCATCCTTACCGCAACCAACAAGCCCTTCATATTGTCCATCTTCTTTACGATATTTTTTAATTAAGGCATCGATACGATTTCCAAACCAACGTGGATTTACAATTCGTAGCGCATACCACATGATTTTACGGCAAATATCTTTGATAGTACTATCGCCATATTGGACATATTGTAATTTAATGTATGCAATCATTCTTAACGTTGCCATTAAATGAGCCTTGTCGATTAATTTGATATCATCATAACGTTCAATTGGGAAAACATCTACGAAGACACTTGTATCATGACGATCCACTTTAATATGATCTTCTACAACCGTACGTTCATCTGTCACTACTAAGAAGTTTTGGAAATACCAATCAGAAGTTTCCTTACTTAAAATTTTGTAGTAAGGATGTTGATCTTTTTCAACTGCTTCAATGAATTTATCATATTCAGAACGGTACATAGAAATATCAATATCATCATCCCAGGGAATAAATCCTTTATGGCGAACAGCACCTAATAATGTGCCATAACTGACAAAATACTGAATATCATTTTCCTTACAAATACGATCAATATATTTTAAAATGTCTAATTGTGTTTGCTTTAATTCTTCTTTTGTTAAATACTTTGGCATCATGCTACTCCTCTTCTTTTAAATAAACTTCCAATTCATGTGGATTGGTTTGTTTTTCAATTGGAGGTAATGTTAAATAATCTCCATAATATTGTGTTAATAAACGGTCATATTCTTTTGGAATTGGTAAAATATGTCCTTCGAATTCTCCATCAATGACTTCATCGAAAATTCCGGCTTCAAATACTTCTTTTTCTTTTAATTTAGAAGCTAATAAGCATTCATATTTTCCATTCGGTTTCGTATATTTTTGAATGAAATCTTCAATTTTATACGCAAATCTTCTTGGAGACACAGGAAGTAACACAGTCCAGAAAAATGTACGAATCATATCTTTTATCAAACTATCTTTGTACACAATATTTTTATGCTTACTAAATGATAATAATTTGAAACTTTCTAATTGATAAGTTTTATCTACAGCCTTCAAATCATCAATTCGATCATAGGGGAAAATATCGATAAAAATTCCACTCTTATAAGTTTTACGATTTCTAGTATCTGTAATCACTGTTTGGTTATCCACTACTTTAATAAAATTATTATAGTAATCGACATTATTTTCTAATGATAAAATATCATATTGAGATGAAGAAAATTCACGTTTAAAACGTTCATAATCTTTTCTTGGCATCATAATATCAATATCATCATCCCAAGGAATAAATCCTTTATGACGAATGGCACCAATTAACGTTCCATAATTAAGAAAATAATGAAGTTTTTCCTTTTTACAAAACTCATCTACTGCTAAAAGAATGGCTAATTCTCTTTGTTTAACTTCTTCTGTCGTTAATCTTTTCATTTAAAAATCCTCTTTTATTCAGATATTCCTTGATGATTATAGCACAACGGTGCAAAACAATAAATACACAAGGGATTATTTGAAAAAGTTGCAGTAAAAAAATTAAATTTGGAAAATTTTTCGTATATAATAAATAGAAAGACAATCATAAAACTCAAGGAGGTGAGAAAAATGCAACATACAACTTCAGGATTAGAAGCAGCAGCTGAAATGTTAAACAATTTAACAGAAGAAGAAATTAGACTTGCAGAAGAGATTGAAAGAAGACAAAACGAATTTAATCAAGTATTGGAATTTTATTATGAAAATGGTCGTGAAGAAGGAATTGAAATTGGCGAAAAACAAGGGATGACAAAAGGACAACTCCTATTGTGCTTCAAATTAAACTTACCAATGGATGAAATCCAAAAACATACAGGATTATCTATTGAAGAAATTGAAGCGTTTAGAGAAGAATTAAATTAGAAATATAAACACTCCTAAAAAAGAGCCTTTCGTTTTCTCTTCGAAGGCTCTTTCGCTTTATTTATTTTCCTTTTACAATCGTTACGTCCGTATAAGCATCTACTTTAATGACACTTGCACTTGTTTCTTTTGTTTCAGGTTTTTCTGTTATTTTAGCTCCATTATTCAACATAATGTCATATTTTCCATCAAATGTTTGAGGAACATTCACTTTTACTTCCCCACTAACGGTATCTAAAAATACTTCATAAGGGTCAGCATTTTTGGCTAGTTCAACCGTAATTTTTAATGTATCTTTTCCAAATTGAGAAGTGTATAATCGAAACCCATGTTTTGAGATTGGAATATACAATCCTTCTTCGTTTGATTTTGTATCTTTAATCGTATTCACAGAAGTTTTTGAAATTTTCCCTGATACGGTTACTTTTGTTTGAGGATTAGAAGTTTCTACAATCGATAATTCCACATTTTGCT
>CALATC010000110.1 GCA_937891475.1 uncultured Granulicatella sp.
TGTGTAATGGGAATGTACGTTCCACACCAACACCGTTAGAAACTTTACGTACTGTATAAGTTTCGCTGATGCCAGCACCACGACGTTTAATAACAACACCTTCGAAGATTTGGATACGCTCACGAGTTCCTTCAACTACCTTAGCGTGAACACGTACAGTGTCACCAGGACGGAATGCAGGAATATCAGAACGTAATTGTTCTTGTGTTAAGCTATCGATTAATTTGCTCATGTTTTTTTCTCCTTCCAACAAACATTCATGGTTTGGCCGAATGTCCAACCAGCGGAATATCGTTTTATATGGATAGTCCCCTATCCACTTTTGTGAGTTTATCACAGAAATGAATACTTGTAAAGGATTTTTACTTTACTTTTTAAAATTTTCTTTTGAGTGTTCTAAAGCCATCTGATACAAGGAAAGAACATGAAAATCATCTAAGGAATACCAAACATATTTCCCAACTTTTCTTGATTTGACAATATGATTTGCTTTTAATTTACGCAACTGGTGAGAAATAGCAGATTGTTCCATTTCCATACAAGTAACAATTTCTTCCACTGTCATTTCATTTTTGTCAAATAACAAAGTAATAATTTTTAAGCGAGTGACATCCCTAAAAACCTTTAAATAATTGGCTCATCTGGAACAATAAATCTGATTCTTGAAATATTTTTTGAACTTGTACTGGATCATTATTCGATTGTTTCTGATTCATGATCCATACTCTCTTCTTGAATAATTTCTTGTAATAACTTTTCTTCCTCTTTATCTAGTGAATAATTTTCTAATAAATCGGGTCTTCTTTGATACGTTCTTCTTAAGGATTCTTTTTTCTGCCAAGTTGCAATTTTGGCATGATTTCCACTAAATAATACTTCAGGGACTTCCATTCCTTCATATTCTCTAGGTCGAGTATATTGCGGATGCTCTAATAATCCCATCGAATGAGAATCTCCAATTGCCGATTCGTAATTTCCTAGCACATCTGGAATTAATCGAACGGTAGCATCAATCATGACCATTGCTCCTAATTCTCCGCCTGTTAAAACAAAATCTCCAATGGAATATTCATCGGTTACAAGTGATCGAATGCGCTCATCATATCCTTCATAATGCCCACAAATAAAAACCAAATGCTCTTCTTTGGCTAATTCTTCTGCATCAGACTGACCGAATTTTTTACCAGCAGGATCTAGTAAAATAACACGTTTTTTTGTCTCTGGAGTTCTTTGTTCTAAATCTTTTAAAGCACGGTCAATTGGTTCTACTTTTAACAATAAACCAGCTCCTCCACCAAAGACATAATCATCTACTCGGTTATGCTTATGAAAGGCAAAATCTCTAAAATCAATCGTATCAAATGAAATCTTTTCTTTTTCGATGGCTCTTTTCATCATCGATTGTTCCATAGGAGCAAACATTTCAGGGAATAATGTTAAAACATCTATTCTCATCTTAGTCAAACAACCCTTCTAATACATGAATAAACGCTTGTTTATTTTCTTTATCTATTTTATAAACAACTGGTTCGATAAACGGTATTAATAAGTCTTTCTTTCCTTTTTGTTTAACAACCCATACATCATTGGAACCTGGAGATAAAATTTCAGATACTTTTCCTAGATTTTCTCCTTCATCGGTAATAATTTCCAAGCCTACTACTTCATGATAATATAATTCGTCATCTTCTAATTCTTCAAGTGCATCGCTTGAAACTTTTAATAAGCAGTCTCTGTATCCTTCCACATCTTCAATTCTAGGATGATCTTCAAAGGTTAATAAATCAAAATTTTTATGATGTCTATGACTTTTAATCGTTAATAATTTTTCGAATTCGCCATCTCTAAATAAAGCTAATTCTACGCCTTTTTGATAACGATTTTCTGCAAAGTCCGTTGTGGAAACGACACGAACTTCCCCTCTTAATCCTTGTGTATTAACAATTTTTCCTACTTTAAAATATTGTGACATCTTTTCTACTTTCCTCCTCACAATTCATTACTGTTATCATACGTGAGAATTGAACAAAATTGCAAACAAAATCCATTTTCTATTGAAATACTCAACAAAAAAAGTTCAACAACTCTAAATCGAATTGTTGAACTTTTTTCTAGTCATTGTTTTCAATGCTTAAACGAACACGTTTTTGGTTTCTAGTGCGAACACTATAAACAATTGTACGAATTGCACGAGCAACACGTCCTTGTTTTCCAATTACACGTCCAATATCTTCAGAATTCACACGTAATGTGTATTCCAAAAATTCATCTGATTCTGAAACTTCAATGGTTACATCATCAGGAAAATCAACCAATGGTTGAACGATTGCTAAAATTAATTCACGAATATCAGGCATTCTTTTCACCTCTTTACCGAATTATCTCGATGAGAAAAATTACTTAGAAAACTTTGATTCGTGGAATTTCTTCATGATACCTTGTTGTGAT
>CALATC010000111.1 GCA_937891475.1 uncultured Granulicatella sp.
CCATAATCCAGTACACTAATTTTCATCGACAGCTCTCTCCTTATAGTTCACTTCTAAACTTCTAAAGAAATCTCTAGCATCTTTATGAAGCGACTCTCCAAAATCCATTAATGGCACAATATCTTTAAATGCAGCTTGAGGAATTGCTAGTTCTTCTAAATTCTCCGGTTTAATCGACAATTGAATTTCTTCTGCTTTACCTTCTTTAATTTTCTCTGCAAATTCAGGATCTGTAATAAATGGAGTCGATAACCCAACAAGGTCGGCATGTTCTAACGCTTCTAACGCTTTTTCTTGACTATTAATACCCCCAGAAGCAATGACTGCTACTTTTCCTTTTAACGCTTTATAAATCACAGCATTGACTAATTCGCCTTGATGTGGACCTTTTGCGCGAATTTTATTTCGAAATACATCATGCCCCCAACTGGCAATCGCTAAATAATCAATCGAAGCAATGGTTAGAGCTTGATGGAAAAATTCTAGAAACTCGTCAATACTATAACCAATCTGATTTCCTCTAGTTTCTTCCGGAGTTGCTCTAAAACCTAATATAAATTGCTCTCCAGCATATTGTTGAATCGTTTCTTGCACCACTTTCAACACTTCAATTCCAATACGAGAACGATTTTCTAATGATTGTGATCCATATTCATCTGTTCGTTCATTTGAAAATGTAGAGAAGAATGTTTGAATTAACAATCTTTGAGCAGAAGAAATTTCTACTCCATCAAAACCTGCTTTAATCGCAATCTTCGTTGCACGACGATAATCTTCAATTACTTGATGAATTTCTTCAATTGTCATCTCATGTACTTCATGCGGAAATGGCGATTGTAATGTCATCGCACTCGGACCTACAACTGTTTTATCTCGATTTAACGCATGGCTAGCAAAACGTCCTGCATGCGTTAATTGTAAAATAGCCGTTGCTCCTTGAGATTTCATTTCCTTAGCTAATTTTTTCAACCCTGGAATAGCCGACTCATCCATCGCACTAAATCCAAATTCAAATAACTGCCCTTGTTTATTGACATATGCTGCCCCTGTAATTTGTAAAGCAGCAGAACCTGCTCGTCTCTTTGCATATAACAAATCATCTTGTGTAATATGCCCTTCTTCTGTCGAAGAATTGGTCACCATTGGCGATAATACAAAACGATTGTCTAATACAATGTTTCCCTTCAATGTAAAAGGTTCAAACAATGCGTCTATTGTTTTCAATTTTAAACACCTTCCTTAACCACACATACTTCTATTGTATCACTTTTCTAACTTTATGCTGGAAATTTTTTCAATTTTATTAAAACTTCCATAACTCATCTTGTTCCCACTGTTCAGCAATTGCTAGCAATAGATCTTCTCTACCTTTTGCAGCCACTAATTGCACTCCAATTGGCATCCCTTCACTGGAACAACCCACAGGGAGACTAATCGCTGGTTGACCTGTAATATTCATACGCTGTGTAAACGGAGTGTCTTCCACACTCGACTCAAACATCTTCCATACAACATCTTGACGTTCTTTGTGTGATAACTCATGAATATGTTCCATCTTCTTGATTAAGTTAGCATCTAGAGAATATGCATCTTGTTTCGGTGCAGTATGAGCAACTGTCGGCAATAATAATACATCATATGTATCATGAAGTCGCATCATCGCTTCCGCATAATGATCCCAATCACCCGCAACTCGTGCATAATCAGCCCCTGTCACCATTAAGCCACTTTGATACATCACCCACGTCATCAATTCCATATCAGAACGAGTCATTGGACGTTGCAATTGTTTTTCCATCCCTTGAAACATCACAACAGTCTCTGCCCCACTAATGAGATAAAACCCTTTTTGAAGCTCAACTCCATTAATCGGGTCTTCTGTTATTTCACTCACTTCATGCCCGTCTAATGTAAATTTCTTCACCATTTGACGAACAACTTGTTCTACTTCACTAGAAACACTTCCACCAATCGGGTGCTTTAATAACATCCCCACTTTCAATGGACGATTGAATTTAGGAGAAAATAAATGTTCTTTTTGCAACAAAGGCAATGGAAATGGACTTTCTAATTGACACGTTTGCAAATGCCACAACAAATTCCGAGTATCTCTTACCGTCTTCGTCAAAGCAAATTGAACGGTCGCTCCATTCCA
>CALATC010000112.1 GCA_937891475.1 uncultured Granulicatella sp.
GTATATTAGGCGTTACTTTATTAAAAGAAACGATTCTTCCTTCGATTTCGCTATTATTTAATTTGCGAATTACTGTTGTAGCTTTACTATGTTCGATTGCTTGTAGTGTTATTCCACCTGTATGGATTGCGTATCGAGAATTAAAAGAAAGTTCAGCAAGTTTACTATTACCAAAAGCTCCAAGTGTAGGTTCTAAAATTTGGTTGGAATATATACCATTTATTTGGAAGAGATTCAGTTTTACTCAAAAGGTAACAGCACGAAATATTTTCCGTTATAAACAACGAATGTTGATGACGATATTTGGGGTAGCTGGTTCGGTGGCTTTATTATTTGCCGGAAGAGGAATTTTATCTTCTTTATCAGGTATTTCACATCGCCAATTTGGGGAAATTATTACGTATGATGCCATTGTTATTAAAGAAGCTGTAATGACGGGAAAAGAACAAGAAGCGTTGAGCCAGTTATTATCTACAAAAGAAATTGAGCATTATAGTGATGTACATAGTGAAACGATTGCTACTAAAATTGCTGGAGTACATGAGGAACAATCCCTAACCATATTAGTAGGAGAAGAGGCAGAGTTAAGTCGTTATATACACTTGTATGATGCGAAAACGAAGCAAGAAAAGACTGTTGGAAATGATGGAGTATTTTTGTCGAAAAAATTAGCTCAGTTATTGAATGTTCATGAAGGTGAAACGGTTCGTTTACCAATTAAAGACGGTGTGACGAAAGAGATGGTTGTGTCAGGCATTATTGAAATGTATGCAGGGCACTTTATGATCATATCGCCAACGGTTTATGAAACACTGACTCAAGAAACTCCAACAAAAAACGCAAGCTTTGTTAGCTTCAAAGAAAAAGATGCGGATAGTGTACGTAAGATGTCTGCTCAATTATTAGCTCAAGATGGAGTGAAGGCTGTTGTTCAAAATACTTCTATGATTCATCGAATTGAAACGATTGTTGGTTCATTGAGTCGAGTGATGATTTTATTAACGATTGTGTCGGTTCTGTTAGCTATTGTGATTTTATATAATTTAACAACGATTAATGTGGCAGAGCGGATTCGAGAATTGTCGACGATTAAGGTGTTAGGCTTTTTGAATCGAGAGGTGACATTGTACATTTATCGTGAAACGATGGTTCTTTCTTTGATTGGGATTGGAGTAGGGCTATTGTTGGGGAAGGTATTGCATCGTGTGATTATTGAAGCGGTGGCGCCTGCATTTGTGCGGTTCAATCCGCAAGTGGGGTTAGATGTTTATATTTGGCCGTGCATTTTTATCGTTTTGATTTTAGCAGTGCTAGGAATACTAGTGAACCATATACTGAAAAAGGTTGATATGTTAGAGGCTTTGAAGTCTGTTGATTAAATGAGAGAAATAAAGCATAAAAAGATTATGCTTTGGTAGCTAAGGACGCCAGCAGCTTCGCTTTGCGAATCTCATGGCTAAAAAACGAGCCACGGTCTCGTTTTTTCCTATCATCTTTTTCTGCTTTATTTATGTATTTACGTTGAATTACTTTTCTTGCGTTTTATCTTTAATCTTTTGAACTTTGCGTAAAAAGAGAAAAAGGCACACAAAAAAATAAAAACAGAAAAAATCGGAGCCTGTAGCTTTAGTACTATAAGCCACAGGGGCTTATAGTACGGGAAAAATCGAGACCAAGGCTCGATTTTTAGCTAAGAGACTCGCAAAGCGAGGCTACTAGCGTCCCTAGCTACCTAAGCGTAGATTTTTTCTGTTTTTATTTTTGTTTAGTTGTTATCTAATAGTCGTTCAAATCTTCTACTTCAGCAATTGAGAAATCTTTTTTCTCTAGAGCTGTAACAATTTGGTTTAATGTTTCGTTTGAAACTCCTGCTGGAAGAGTAATTAACAGACGACGAAGCGAACGATCTTTTTCTGTATCTAATGTCATCACATTGGCAATAGAAGCATATTGATTAATAATCTTAGAAA
>CALATC010000113.1 GCA_937891475.1 uncultured Granulicatella sp.
TTTTTACTTCAGTTTGATTTTCTGTCATGATTCAATCCCCCACAAGATATGATGATTACACGTTAAATCTGAAAAGCATAACATCGCCATCTTGTACGATATACTCTTTTCCTTCTTGACGTACTTTCCCATTTTCTTTAGCAGCACCCATACTACCGAATTCTAATAAGTCTGCATAAGCTACTGTTTCAGCTCGAATAAATCCTCTTTCAAAATCAGAGTGAATAATTCCCGCACATTGTGGAGCTTTCATTCCTCTACGGAAAGTCCACGCACGAACTTCTTGTTCACCAGCAGTGAAGTAAGTAGCTAATCCTAATAAATGGTAAGCTTTTTGAATTAAAATATCTAAACCTGAAGTTTCAATTCCCAATTCTTCTAAGAAAACTTGTTTTTCTTCTTCTTCTAATTCAGCAACTTCTTCTTCTACACGTGCACAAATAACGACTACTTCTGCATCTTCTTTTGCAGCATATTCTTCTACTAATTGAACATATTGATTATGTCCACCTTCTGCTACATCATCTTCTGAAATATTAGCAATATATAACATTGGTTTTGTTGTTAATAAGAATAAACTTTTCACGATTGGTAATTCTTCATCTGTAAATTCAATCGTACGTGCTAATTGACCATCTTCTAATACTGGCTTGATTTTTTCTAAAACTGCTAATTCTGCTACTGCATCTTTATCTTTTGTTTTGGCAATTTTAGCAACACGAGCAATTCGTTTATCAACTGATTCTAAGTCTGCTAATACTAATTCTAAATTAATTGTTTCAATATCCGCAATTGGATCTACTTTACCAGCAACGTGTGTAATATTTTCATCTTCAAAACAACGCACAACTTGACAAATTGCATCTACTTGACGAATGTGGCTTAAAAATTTATTTCCTAAACCTTCCCCACGGCTAGCACCTTTTACAATCCCTGCAATATCAGTAAATTCAAATGTTGTTAGAACTGTCTTTTTCGGTTTTACTAATTCTGTTAATTTTTGAAGTCTTTCATCTGGAACTTCTACTACCCCAACGTTTGGGTCAATCGTCGCAAACGGATAGTTTGCTGCCTCTACTCCTGCTTTTGTAATTGCATTAAATAATGTTGATTTCCCAACGTTTGGTAATCCAACGATTCCTGCTGTTAACGCCATGTATTTTTCACACTCTTTCTATTCATTATTTTCTTTCTTCAAAGTTACTTTTTTCATTTTGCGTTCAAATTCTCGTCTTGGCATTAAGACCATTTGCCCACAATGATTACATTTGATACGAATATCCATTCCCATTCGAATGATCGTCCATGAATTGGTTTGACATGCATGAGGTTTTTTCATTTCGACACAATCCCCAAGAGCATATTCCACTACAGCCATTCTATTCACTCCTAATCATCTAATTCAATTTCTAATACATCTAAAATACGAGTTAAATCTTTTTGAGAAAGGTATTCAATCTCGATTTTTCCACGTTCTCCTTTCGGAGTGATTTGGACAGATGTTCCAAATTTATCCATTAATCTTTCTTCGGATTCCACAATATATGCTGGTTTTTCTTGAACTTTCTTGATTTTCTTCACTTTCTCAACCGGCTCATTCATTGTTTGAATCAATTCTTCTAAAGCTCGAACCGTCATCCCTTCTTCAATGACTTTCTTAGAAAGAGGAACGATTTTGTCTGCTTTTTTCAAACCTAATAAAGCACGAGCATGCCCCACTGATAATTGACCTTCTTGTAATTGTGTTTGAACTTCTAATGGTAGTGATAATAGACGAAGAAAGTTCGCAATATATGGACGGCTTTTCCCGATTTTTTTTGCGACTTCTTCTTGGTTTAATTTTAACGCATCCATTAATGATTTATACGCTAATGCTTCATCAATTGGTCGTAAATCTTCCCTTTGTAAATTTTCTACAACGGCTACTTGAATCATAATTTCTTCGCTATATTCACGAATAATAGCTGGAAT
>CALATC010000114.1 GCA_937891475.1 uncultured Granulicatella sp.
AAACGTCGTTTTATTGAAAATCAAGAAAAAGGCATTGAGATGTCTTATGAAGAATTAGTGGAAGATATTCGTAGACGTGATCATATTGATTCTACTCGGAAAGAATCACCACTAAGAAAAGCAGAAGACGCGATTGAAATTGATACAACTACAATGACGATTGAAGATGTCGTAAAAACTGTGACCGCATTGATTCAAAAGAACCAATAACATAGGCGTTTTAAAAGGATATTACTAGAATTGTGATACAAATAGTGATATGATGTAAAAAGGAGAAAAAATTAATTTTTAGAATAATTTTTTCGTTCGAATGAATGGTTGCGTAATAGGAGGAAGTCAAATGTCAGAATTACAAACAATGCAAGATGCGCTTGATATTGTAAAAGATATCCAAGTTGGAGACTTAGTTCAAGGAGAAGTACTAGTTTTACAAGATAAACAGGCTATTGTTGGTATTATTGGTGGAGGTGTTGAAGGTGTCATTCCTTTTAATGAATTATCAGCAACTCCATTTGATAAAGTAGAAGATGTCGTAAAAGTGGGAGATGTATTAGATTTAGTAGTTATTAAACCTATTAAAGATAAAGAAAACGGTAGTTTCTTACTTTCAAAACGTCGTGTAGATGCTCGTAAAGTTTGGGAAGAACTTCAAGCTAAAGCAGATAATCATGAACAAGTTGAAGGAACTGTAAAAGACGTAGTTAAAGGTGGATTAGTTGTAGATGCAGGTGTGCGTGCATTTGTACCAGCTTCAATGATTTCTGACCACTTCGTTTCAGATTTAAAACAATTTAAAGGTCAAACATTAGTATTTGATATCGTTGAAATTTTACCAGCAGATAATCGTTTAATTTTATCACGTAAAGAAATCGTTGCTAATGAAAAAGCAGCAAAACGTGCTTCTGCGCTAGAAGCTGTTTATGAAGGAGCTATCGTTACAGGTAAAGTTGCTCGTTTAACAAACTTTGGAGCTTTCATTGATTTAGGAGGAATTGATGGATTAGTTCATGTTTCTGAAATTTCTCATCAACATGTATCAAAACCAAGTGATTTCTTATCAGTTGGTCAAACTGTAGAAGCAAAAGTAATTGGACTAGATGCTGAAAAAGGTCGTGTTTCTCTATCAATTAAAGAAACAGTTGCTGGACCTTGGGACAATATTACTGAGCGTGCAGCAGTTGATTCTACATTAGTAGGAACTGTTAAACGTTTTGCAGCATTTGGAGCATTTGTTGAATTATTCCCTGGAGTAGAAGGATTAGTTCACATTTCTCAAATTGCTCATAAACATATTGCAACTCCTCAAGAAGTTCTTCAAGTAGGACAAGAAGTATCTGTTAAAGTTTTAGACGTAAACGAAGCTGAAAAACGCATTTCATTAAGTATTAAAGCTTTAGAAGAAGCTCCAGTTGTTGAAAAACCTGAAGTTGAAGAAGTTGTGGAAGAAGAATACGTGTTACCTGAAGAAGATGTTACATTTTCATTAGCAGATCGTTTAGGTGAACAATTATCTGAATTAGTTGTTGAAGACTAATAGTAAATATTAAATTTGGGTGAGGTTGGGAAAAACTCCCAGCCTCATTTTTTGAGAAAGGAGGAATTTTGATGTCAACACCAGTTATTGCGATTGTAGGCCGTCCAAATGTTGGGAAGTCTACCATTTTCAACCGAGTTGTTGGTGAAAGAATTTCGATTGTAGAAGATATTGCTGGAGTAACGAGAGATAGAATTTATTCTGAAGGTGAATGGTTAGGACATCAATTTCATATTATTGATACAGGTGGTATTGATATTACTGATGAACCATTTATGTCAAATATTCGTATGCAAGCTGAAATTGCAATGGAAGAAGCAGATGTCATTATTTTCTTAACAAGTGTAAAAGAAGGTGTCACATCAACGGATGAGCATATTGCAAAAATGCTTTACCGTACAAATAAACCTGTATTATTAGCCGTAAATAAGGTCGATAATCCAGAATTACGATCTGATATTTTTGATTTTTATGCATTAGGATTTGGTGAACCATTCCCAATTTCAGGAAGTCATGGATTAGGACTTGGAGATTTATTAGATGCTGCTGTAAAAGCATTTCCTGACCATGATGATCAAGAAGATGATACAGATGTGATTCGTTTTAGCTTTATTGGTCGTCCAAATGTAGGAAAATCAAGTTTAGTAAATGCAATGCTTGGAGAAGAACGTGTAATTGTATCAAATGTTGCAGGAACAACTCGTGATGCAATTGATACAAGTTTTACGGATGAAGAAGGTACGATTTTTAAAATGATTGATACAGCTGGTATTCGTAAAAAAGGACGTGTTTTCGAATCTACCGAGAAATATAGTGTTTTACGTGCATTAAGAGCGATTGAACGAAGCGACATTGTTTGTGTTGTCTTGAATGCAGAAGAAGGTATTCAAGAACAAGATAAGAAGATTGCAGGTTATGCTCATGAGGCAGGTAAAGGTGTTATCATTTTAGTCAATAAATGGGATACTTTAGAAAAAGATAATTCTACATTTAAAGAATTCGAACAAAATATTCGTAAAGAGTTCTTATATTTATCTTATGCACCGATTTTATTTGTTTCAGCTAAAACGAAACAAAGATTGGTGAAAATTGCTCCATTATTAAAAGAAATTCATGAAGTTCGTTCTAAACGTATTTCTTCATCAATTTTAAATGATGTATTAATGGATGCTATCGCAATGAATCCAACTCCTACGGATAAAGGAAATCGATTGAAGATTTACTACATGACACAAGTGGCGATTCAACCACCAACATTTGTTGTTTTTGTTAATGATGTGGAATTAATGCACTTCTCATATGAACGTTTCTTAGAAAATCGAATTCGTTCTGCCTTTGGTTTTGAAGGAACACCAATTCATATGATTGTTCGACAAAGAAAATGATAAAATCGTGTATAATTCGTTGAAAGTCCGCCAATCAAATGGTATACTTGTTTAGAAATCAACAGTAAGGTTTCCAGTATTATTGGACCACTCAATAAGTACTGAATTATTTCTTATGTGATGGAGGTGAATCTAACATGGCAAATAAAGCAGAATTAGTAGATCGCGTAGCTAAAAAAACGCAATTAACAAAGAAAGATGTTTCAGCA
>CALATC010000115.1 GCA_937891475.1 uncultured Granulicatella sp.
TTTTACAACAAGACAATTATTTTTAGCTTCGAATTTAATTTTTATTTTAGGAGTTTTAATCAATTGTATTTCTCCAAATTTAATCATGTTGTTATTTGGAAGATTTTTACAAGGAGTCGGTACTGGAATTGCTTTACCATTAATGTTCCATATCGTATTAACGCAAGTTCCAATTGAGCAACATGGTACAGTGATTGGATTAGGTTCTATGACGACTGCCCTAGCACCACCGATTGGGCCAACTTTTGGTGGATTAGTTTCAGCTGCTTTAGGATGGAGATTTATTTATTGGATTTTAATTCCATGTTTAGTGATTTCTTTAGTCATTGGTTTATGGGCAATTCCAAAAGAGAAGAGTATTCAAAAATCTCCATTTAATGTATTAGCATTTTTCTTCTTAGCGATTTGTTTAGCAAGTTTATTAATGGCCATTGAGCATTTATCTCTCGTATGGCTGTTGAGTGCAGTAGTAACAGGTGGATTATTTGCATATTTCAACCGTAAAAATGCTTTATTATCTTTTGCACCATTTAAAAATCATACGTTTAATGGAATGTTGTATGTAGTGTTAGCATTCCAAGCAACAGTTCTAGGTTTATCATTTGTATATCCAAACTATTTACAATTAGGGCTAAATCAAAGTGTGACAACCGCTGGACTATTTATGTTCCCTGGTGCAGCAATGGTTGCATTATTATCTCCTGTTTCAGGTAAATGGTTTGATGTGAAAGGACCGTTGAAGCCTTTATTAACAGGTTTAATTTTAGCAAGTATTGGTGGAGTATTGATTAGCTTATTCTTTGAACATTTAGCCATTCTTCCATTATTAGCATTGAATATTATTTTAATGAGCGGAAATGGATTTGTAATGGGAAGCAATGTAACATTTTGTTTAATGCAATTAGATAAAGATGTTCAAGCAGATGGAAATAGTATCGTAAATACGTTGCAACAATTTACGGGTGCAATTTCCACAACAGTTGTAGCAAGAATTTTTTCTGCGAATATGGATCGACTACCATTTGCAGGAAAATATAGCTTAATGTTTATTACAAGTTTAATTTTATTAGCGTTAGTAATTTTTGTTGTTCAATATAAGAAGACAAGAAAACCTAGCGAAATTTAACAAAGGACAAATCCTGTTAGTGAGCAATCATTAACAGGATTTTCGTATACAAAATTCCAAAAGAAAAAATTCCCTTTGGCTGCAAGGTCGTCAGCAGCCTCGCATAGCGAGTCTCATGGCTAAAATTCGAGCCTTGGTCTCGAAGTTTGCCTGTAAAAAATGCAAATAATTATTCTTTTATTTGCAAGAGCATAGTGAATCTGTTACTCTAGTTTTAAATTATAGAAATAAGATAAAAGGAGTAAAAAATGTTGTTTATTTAGGCGTATAGTTCGCCTTTAATAACTTATTAAATACATTTTATAAGGAGATATGCATATATGGAAATTATAGATTTAAATGAAGAACAGGTTGAGAACATCGAAACGAGATTGAGTTTATTTGATAAAAACCATATAAACTATAAAATGAATGGATACATCCGAATCGGTGTTGAAGCTGATGGGAAACTAATTGCTGGATTAGATGCCTGTGTTACCGCATTTAAAATCCTCTATGTATCAACTGTTTTTGTTGATGCAGAATACAGGAGAAAAGGAATAGGTACCCAGTTAATCTGTGAGATGGAAAAACGTGCAGCTGCAATGGGAGTTAATATTATTCGATTAGATACCTTTAACTGGCAGGGAAAAGAGTTTTACGAAGCATTGGGATATGAACGTGTTGGTCATTATGAAAATGCAGAAGATAACTATTCTGAATATTTTTTCGTGAAGAGAATTAATTGACAATTCACAGTTTGTCTAAATCGTCGAATAGTGTAAAAACGGATCTATTTCCGTTCCATACAAGGTGAGCAACAATGAACAGTTTTTCAAAATACAGATTATTGATAATTTTATTTTTTAAGTTTGTTTGACTAATCCTGTCGATGAGAAATCATTTGGCAGGATTTTTTACATGCAAAAAAGAGAAATCCAGGTTATGATTAAGTCGACGAAAACTAAAAACCAAA
>CALATC010000116.1 GCA_937891475.1 uncultured Granulicatella sp.
ATCCATTGCTTCATCACACTTGGACATTGATACCAATACAAAGGAAATTGAAAAATAATTCTGTCTGCATCTTGAAGACAAGCTCGTTCTATTCTCTTATCAAAATGATTATTTTCTTGTTCTGCTAAAATCGATTCTAAATGACGAATTTGAATCTGTTCTTCTCCTTTAATGGCCGCTAGTAAAAATTGCTGGGAAGAGGATTGAGTTACATCAGGATGACTCATAATAATTAATGTTTTAGTCATTAAATTTACCCTTTCTTATATTGATTTAGTAAAGCTTGACTATTTTCTACAAAATAAGAAATCGCATATTGTAACGCTGCATCATCTACTACAAAAGATGGATGATGCCATTCATAAGGACAACCTGTTCCGATAAAGGCAAAACATCCTGGAACATATTCCATATAATTCGCAAAATCTTCTGCTCCCAATGTTAATTCAGGGGTTACAATTGTCGCAAATTGTTCTGTTGTTTCTTTTACAATGTTAGTCACTTCTTCATCATTATCTACAACTGGCGGTGTCATAATCCATTCCATATGTACTTCTTGTCCATAAACAGCAGCCATTTGATGCACCATATGATCCATTAAACGGCGAATTTTCTCTTGATCCTTTTTATAAAAAGTACGAATTGTTCCTTCAAAGAAAACACGCTCTGGAATGACATTCCAAGTATTTCCCCCTTCAATATGAGAAATACTTAATACTGCAGGTGACAATGGTGAAACATGACGACTTACAATCGCTTGTAAATTCGTAATAATTTGACATGCAGTAACAATTGGATCATTCCCATTATGTGGAGCTGCCGCATGCGTTCCTACCCCTTTTAATTCCACAGAAAATTGTCCCACAGCTGCCATTAGTGGTCCAGATTTAATTCCAATTGTTCCAACTGGCAATTCAGGCTTATTATGGAAACCAATAATTGCATCGACTCCCTCTAATACACCTTCAGCAATTAAAGCACGAGCACCTCGATTCATTTCTTCTGCTGGTTGGAAAATAAATCGAATTTTCCCGTTTAAGCTTTCTTCTTTTTCTTTTAAAATTTTCGCAGCCATTAATAAACTAGCTGTATGAAAATCATGCCCACAAGCATGCATCACTCCATCATTCTCTGAACGATAGTCTAAATCCGTTTGTTCATGAATCGGTAATGCGTCCATATCTGCACGAAGCGCAATAACGGGACCTTCTTTCGTTCCAATTTCAGCAACAACACCTGTTGGTGTTTTTAAAGGACGATAAGAAATTCCCCATTCTGTTAATTTTTCTTGAATATATGCAGTTGTTTTAAATTCTTGTTCGGACAATTCTGGATAACGGTGTAATGTTCGTCTCATTTTCACCGCTTCTTGAATCCATTCTTCTTTCATAACAATCACCTCTTGAAAATCACTTATTTTCATTTTACTACAAACAAAGTAAAAAAACATGAGGAAACGCCTAAAGCTTCCTCATGTTTACAACATTACGGGAATAGAAATAGATTTTGTCTGATGTAGTGGTGGACACCAGTAGCCCCTATGGGTCTCTTGGCTACTTCAGATAAAGTCTCAAACGTACCCTTCTCTACTTTCGTTAAGAAAAGAATAGACTTCCCACAGTAGCTCGAGTACTATCAGCCACACTGGCTGATAGTACTGGAAAAATTGAGACCAAGGCTCAATTTTTAGCCCTGAGACCGAGGCTCAGGGCGTCCATAGCTACTGTATATGGAAGTCTAATTCTTTTCCGTCTGCATGCGATACATCTGCGCGTACACTCCGTCTTTTTCGACCAAGCTTGCATGATTCCCCTGCTCAATAATCTCACCCTTATCCAACACGAAAATCTTATCCGCATGCACAATCGTAG
>CALATC010000117.1 GCA_937891475.1 uncultured Granulicatella sp.
TATAAGGAGGAAAAGATTGATGTATATTGAAGAACTATCCCGTGAAAAAGTATTACGTGACCCTGTTCATGATTACATTCACATTCAACACCGTGTGATTTTAGACTTAATTAATAGCCGAGAAATGCAACGATTACGCCGAATTAAACAAACAGGCGCTTCTATGTTCACCTTCCATACGGCTGAACATTCCCGCTTTTCTCATTCATTAGGCGTCTATGAAATTGCTAGAAGAATTTGTGACAAATTTGTTCGTAACTACCCTTCTACAACCCCAGAAGATGGATTATGGGATGACTCTAACCGCCTTGTTGTCCTATGTGCAGCTCTATTACATGATATCGGACATGGCCCTTATTCTCATGCTTTTGAGAAAATTTTCGATACAAATCATGAACAAATTACGATTGATATTATTTTGTCACCAGACACAGAAGTGAACAAAATTTTAAAAACAGTCTCTCCTACTTTCCCAGAAGAAGTAGCCAGTGTCATTCAAAAGAAACATCCTAACCCACAAGTCGTTCAATTAATTTCTAGTCAAATTGATGCTGACCGTATGGATTACTTACTACGAGATGCTTATTTCACAGGAGTAAACTATGGAACCTTTGATTTAACGCGTATTTTACGTGTGATTCGTCCTTATAAAGGTGGGATTGCCTTTAACTTCTCAGGAATGCATGCCGTAGAAGATTATGTCGTTAGCCGTTATCAAATGTATATGCAAGTTTATTTCCATCCAGTATCAAGAGGTATGGAAGTGGTGTTAAATCACTTATTAAAACGTGCTACTGAATGTTATCATTCAACGACTAATCCATTAAAATATACCGCCTCTTTCTTAAAACCATTTTTTGAAAAAAATTGGACATTAGAAGACTATCTACGTCTAGACGACAGTGTATTAAACACTTATTTTGCTCATTGGCAAATTGAAGACGATGCGATTTTAAGTGATTTAGCCGATCGTTTTATTAATCGTAGACCATTTAAATCCGTGCCATTTAACCCTGTCAATGACGTGGCAACAATTGAACGTATGAAAGAACTAGTACAAAATGTTGGTTATAATACCGAGTATTATACTGCGATTAATAATAGTTATGATTTACCATATGATTTCTATCGTCCAGATTCAGTGAAACCAAGAACGCAAATTGAATTAATGGAACGAAATGGAAATATGGTCGAATTATCTATTGTTAGTTCGATAGTATCTGCTATTTCAGGAAGAGTTCGTGGAGATGAACGTTTATATTTCCCAAGAGAAATGTTTGCAGAAGGAACATCTGAATTATTTAGCGAAGATTATAAAGAATTCCAAGCATTAGCAACTAAACTTGATGTCTACTCAAATCAAATGAAATAATGTTAAAAAGACTTTTCTAAACTAGCGAATTCAAACTAGGAATCCGCTACGAAGAAAAGTCTTTTGTACTTTTTCATTCAGTTGTGAAATATGTTATAATAACAACGATACAAAATAAAGGAGACTAACTATGATTAAATTAATTGCCATTGATATAGATGGAACTTTGATTAACTCAAAACACGAAATTACTCCTCGTGTTCATGCAGCATTAACAAAAGCAAAAGAACAAGGTGTCTATGTTGTTCTTTGTACAGGACGTCCACTTCCAGGCGTTCAAGGATATTTAAAAGAATTAAACTTAATTAATGATCGTGATTTTGTCGTTACTTATAATGGTTCACTTGTTCAAAAAACAGGAACTGGAGAAAGTTTAGTACGCTTTGGAATGACGATGGATGATTTTAAACAAATGGATGATTACCATCAACAATACGGCGTTCACTATCACGTAATCGATGAAAAAAATATTTATGTAACAACTCCAGATATTGGAAAATACTCTTATATGGAACGTGACCTTGTTGGTATGCCAATTGTACAACAAACACTGGATCAATTTGATCCAAATGCTACTTTTTCAAAAATGATGTTCGTAGATGAACCAGAAATTTTAGAAAATCTTATTCCAAATTTAAGTGACTCATTCAAAGAAAACCATAATATCGTTCGTAGTATGCCTGTTTACTTAGAAGTCCTACACCCACAAGCAAGTAAAGGACATGCAGTCGCTAAACTAGCAGAACTATTAGGATTAGATGCCAGCGAAGTCATGTGTATCGGAGATCAAGAAAACGATAGAGATATGATTGAGTATGCAGGAATGGGCGTTGCAATGGGAAATGCGATTGACGAAATTAAAAAACTGGCAAACTTCATTACAACAACAAATGATGAAGATGGAGTTGCAGTAGCTGTAGAAACTCATGTATTAAATACGGAGAACTAATTCACAGAACAACAATCAAACGAAAACCCAAAGGATATTTTTCACTCCTTTGGGTTTTATTTACTCAGTAACATAAAGAAACTCTTCACAAAACACGATTATTAACGATAATTTTTAAAAGAAAAATCGATTTTTAACGAATGTTCGCCTTATTTTTTGTTGTAATTTTCGTAAATTTCTGTATAATAGTTTTACTGGAGCATTCTTCAGCCAGAGCTGTCTTATAAGCTTTGATTCAAATTAAAGGAGGCTAACCGATGAAATTAAAGAGAAGCGAACGTTTAATCGATATGACACAACGATTACTCGATAATCCTCATACATTGATTTCATTAACAACTTTTACAGATTTATATCAATCTGCAAAGTCTTCCATCAGTGAAGATATTGCCATTATTAAACGCACCTTTGAAATTCAAGGAATTGGTATTGTTAATACACTTCCTGGAGCTGCAGGAGGCGTGATTTTCACTCCAAAAATTAAAAAAGAACAATCATTAGAAGCAGCACAAAAAATTTGTGACCAGATGAATGATTCAACTCGTCTACTTCCTGGTGGATATATTTACTTATCTGATTTACTAGGAAAACCGGACGTTCTTCATCACTTAGGAAAAATGATTGCTTCTGCCTACGAAGACCAAAAAGTCGATGTCATTATGACTGTAGCAACTAAGGGAGTACCCATTGCTCAAACAGTTGCGAATTATTTAAATGTTCCATTTGTTATCGTTCGTCGTGATTCAAAAATTACAGAAGGAGCCACTGTAAGTATTAATTACGTATCTGGTTCTTCTTCTCGTGTTGAAAAAATGGAATTATCTAAACGTACTCTCCCAAGTGGATCAAATGTACTGATTGTCGATGA
>CALATC010000118.1 GCA_937891475.1 uncultured Granulicatella sp.
ATAAAGAATTATTCTATATTGAATATTTAAATTAAAAAATACTCATTTGAATAAAATAGTATTGAAAATAACATACTGATGTGATAAGCTTTCCCTAATTAGGTGTGAAAATAGATATTGGAGGGACTTCGAAAATGAATGATGAGGTTAGTTTGTATTTCAGGGAGATTTTGGAAAAAGAAGGGATGGACTATATACCCGATTCTGGGATTAAGTATCATAAAACGCTTAAATTTTCTTCTGTTTTGAATATTGAAGATAAATTTGAAGAGTTTTTTAAGATTAATCGTTGTTACTACACAAATCAAAGATGTTTTAGAGTTACGGATAAAATTCTTGAAATTACAGGGTTTGAAGGAGTAGCATCTTCTTACAATCATATGCTGAGTTTCTTTTTACTAAAGGAAGAAAATCTTGAAAGGGCATTGAAAATCACTAGTGATTTTTTTAGAAAGTTAAATTTTTTAGATGGAAAAACTACAATGGTTTTATCGCAAAAGATGTTATCTTTAATAAATGAAAAAACAAAAGAATGTTTTGATATATGCATAATTAATAGTGATAAATTATCAACTACTTTAGGTGAGAATAGATTTAAGGGAGAGTATATTAAATTCTATCGTAGAAATAAAAATGGATTAGTTCCTGTTGGTAGTTTAAATATAATTTTTAATAGAGAAAACTATGTTATTGATAGTTCTTTTTTGAAGGAAGTTATCGAAGTTGAGTATTTTGAAAAGAATAGTATTTATGAATTGAACTATTTCAAAACATCTTTTAATAACATTAGAGATAAGATTCCTGAGTCTAGCCTATCAGTGGGATTAAAATGTATTAATTTAATGAGAGTCATTTTAGTTCTTATGAATGAGGGATTAGTATTTGGAAATAAAAATCAAGAGTATATTGTTAGAAAATTGCATAGAATACTAGTATTGGAGTTATATATATTATTTTTGGATAAAGAAATTACTCGTTCAGAAATTGTCGAATTTATGAGGGATATTACTTTGACCGGCTTATCCGATTTACAAAATATAAATACTATTAATTTTTCTGATCAGTTTTTCTTAGACGCAATTATTAGAGAGACAGAAAATTATATTGAATTATTAGAAAAAGGCGTATTGAAGATTTCTATACAAACATTTGATTTGGAAGAAGAAACAATTTTAAAAGAACGGTACGGTATTCCATCCAAATTAATTAAAAGAATTCGAAATGAAAAACTAGAAAATGAGGATATCAATATACCAATGAATCCATTATATAAAGTTATTAATATGCCAACGAAAAATTGGATAAAAGCATTACATGGAGAGTGAATCATGAAGAAAAAAGTCTTAATTACGGGTGTTTGTGGAACCATTGGGGAAGCATTAGTAAATTATTTTATAGAAAATGATGCAATAGTTTATGGTGTTGATTATCAAGAAACACAGTTAGCAATTATGAGTAAAAGGATAGATTCATCAGTATTTTATCCAGTACCAATGGATTTTACTTCGCAAGATTGTTTGAAATATATTGAAGTAATTAGACCAGATATTTTAATTCATGGAGCATCATTGAAGATGACAAATTTTTGTGAAGACTTTACTGAGTATTATTATTCAAAGAATGTTTTGCAAACAAAAGTATTTCTAGAGTCAGTATTACCTTTTGTAAAGGAAAGAGTGGTATTTATCTCAAGTGATGAAGCATATAAACCTCATAATCAGTTTGGTAAACAAAAATTAGAAGTAGAACAATATTTAAGTTACTTAAATGAGAAACATCAAGAATGTTTCATTCAATCGTTACGATTTCCATTTGTGATTGAAAGTAATGGTTCAGTCTATCATGTGTTTGATAAACTCTCGAAAGAAAATAAACCTCTTCCTTTAACAGATGAGAGAATTACAAAACTTGCAACTAGGAAAGAAGAATTTATTCGTGGTTGGGATGATTTTTATAACCATGTTCTTAATTCAGGCGTTTATACATTATCGATTGGAAAAGAACTTAGTATTAAAAAATTAGCAGAAGAATTAATTGAGAAAAATCATTCGAAGAGTAAGATAGAAATTATCGGATTAACTGGAGATGATACTTTAGGAGATCCAATGATGGACTTTAATCATTTTAAACAGATTACAGATTTTGTTAGTGAAGTTTATGAATAAGGATATTTTGTTCAGAATCAATTGTGGAGAAAAAATACCTGAATAAAGATGTTACAATATAGCTGATAAACAGCCTGAAAAATGGTATACTTAGACAAAGAATTGAAGGAGGAATACTATGGATTCGAATTTAGAATATGCACAAAATAGACTAGAAGAGTTTATTTCTGAATTGATTCACGATAGTTTTCCTAGTGAAGAGCTAGATGCAGTATTTATGGCTGGCAGTCCAGGAGCAGGTAAGACAGAAGTTGCTCTTGGCTTAGCAAATAGATATAAAAATCATATTGTGATTGATGCAGATGCATTTCGAATTCAATTCCCAGGTTATGATGGTAGTAATTCTAGTCAATTTCAAAAGGCATCAGCATGGTTAGTAGATCAGACTTTTAAATTTGTAGTGGATAAGGGATATTCATTTATATTGGATGCAACATTTGCAGTTTTAAGTGCAGAAAAGAATATTATTCGAACATTAAAAAATGGATATCGTGTAACGTTATTCTATGTTTATCAAGATCCACAAGTTGCGTGGCGTTTTACGAAAGAACGTGAATTAGTAGAAGGCCGTGTTGTTCCTAAAGATACATTTATCAATGCGTTCTTCCAAGCTAGAGAAAATATTGAAAAAGTAAAAGAACGACATCCAGAAGTAACATTACATATTATTATTAAAGATTATCAAAATAATATATCCGAAGTACATTTCGATGCTGATAATATTCAGCTAGTACTTCCTCAGCAATATACGAAAAAACAATTGGAGGAAATGTTAGATGACTGATGAGGAAAAAGTACAACAAATTATTGATAAATATAATCAAAGTGTTGCAGAACTCTCTGAAAAAGCTACTGCTAAAGAATTCAAGTTCGTAATGAGTTATATCGCTCAAGAAGCGAATCGTAGACAGCGTGAGATTGTTGGAATGAAAGACTAATAGAAAGCATGAAACTGGAAATTCTAGTTTCGTGCTTTTTTGAGTTAACAAAAAAATTTGTACACTCATGTGAAATTCTTCTTTTAGAAATAGTTACAATTCGTAAAAAATGGTATAATGCAAGAAAAAACAAAAATCTTATTTTTATCGGAAAATAATAGATATTTATAACCTCTAAAAAAATTTGTATAAAAGGTTATAGAGATAGTTTTGATTACTATTTTAAGGAGAGGTAGAAGATGGTGTTTGAAGTGAAGGGTATCGAAAAACGATACAATAATAAGACAATTTTGCATAATATTTCTTTTGAAATTCCAGAAAATAACATTACGGTGATTCTTGGTAAAAATGGTGCTGGGAAAACGACATTAATTAAACTGATGTTAGGAATGATTAGTGCAGATAAGGGAGACATTTTATTTAAGGGAGAGAATCTCTCAGATATTGGACATTCTTACTACCAAAATGTAAGTGCCGTATTAGAGTCAGTCGATAATGTTTATCCATTTTTAACAGGAAAACAAAATATTGAATACTTTCTTGGATTATCAAAACAATCTATAAACTATATGGATGATAATATTCAAGCGCTAATTGATGAGTTTGACCTAAGAGATGCTATGGATGAACCCGTTGGTGGGTACTCTCGAGGAATGTTACAGAAACTTTCATTAATCATTGCATTAATGACAAATGCAAAGGTGTTATTTTTAGATGAGCCAACTTTAGGATTGGATTTTCAAAGTTCAAAGCAACTATGTCAAAAAATTAAACAATTATCCACAGAACAGAACAAAACGATTATTCTTACCTCGCACCAAGCAGAGATTATAGAATTACTAGCAGACTATGTTATTGTGATTGATGAAGGAGAGGTTGTCTATAAGGGAGATTATCAAGATTTCTTGCAACAAGTTCCGCATACTCAAGAATTTGAAGCTGTTATTGAGGGAGAAGTGATTCATCAAGAGCTACAATGTCGCATTGAAAAAGGAAAATCATACATGAAACGGAATACTATTGATGAGTTAACGGCACTTCTAGTAAAGCATAACTTGATGTCGCATTTAATCAAGATTGAGAAATTAAGTCCAACAGTTGAAGAAACACTAGACTATTTCTATAGTCAAAGAGGAGGAGCACATCATGAAGTTATTTAAGGCAGAATTGTGGAAATATTTACATGAAGTACGTACCTATTATCCGGATCATATTGTGAGTGTTGTGGTTACAACGATTGTGTTCTATATGTTTTTATTAGTTCAACATCAACAAATGAATCAAGGTTATGTAGGATTTGTGTATTGGTATTTGTTGAGTTCGGTTATTAGTGAAGCAGCGGTCTCTGTGTCTTCGGAGAAACAAATGGGAATTTTAGATCAACTAATTATTAAACCATTTCCTTTCGAACAGCTGATTATAGTAAGGACATTAGTGTGGTTAATTGTCAATCTAATAAAAGTTGCTATTGTTTCCATTGTATTGAGTGCGATTCTTTCGATTCAAATTTCATTCAGTGGGTGGTATATTGTCATCTTCTTATTAACCACAGTTGGTGTGTTTGGATTTACATTAGTATTAGTGGCGCTAACCTTAAAATATACTAAGACAGCATCATTTGATTCGATTATTTCTTATGCACTATTATTTTTCACTGGAGCTATTTTACCTCATGAGATGATGCCAGAATGGGCCGTTACGATTGGTCGATTTCTTCCTATTTCTCTAGGGATTGAAATGACGCAATCTCTGATTCAAGGAGGAATAGTTACTTTGTTGGAGTACATATTATTAGCCGGTCAGTCAGTATTGTTCTTGGTAATTGGTTATGTTTTATTTAAGAAAATTTACCAATCTAGTAAGAAAGCAGGAATTGATAGAAGTTATTAATGCAACGATTGAGTGTAAACATTTTAAAAAGATAGCGTTAAAATTTAAAAATAATCGATGATTGTCCTTTTTATTCACTTGATATTCGGGAATATTTGCTCATTAAATGATAAGGAACAAAAAACTATAAAAATAGGACTTCAAGAAGGAAATGCATAAAAGAACATGAAGTCCATCGTCACATCTTAAGGGGTTACAACCACACCAAAGAATTGAATTTGCAACAAGTTTGAAAAAAGGCTTAGAAATTTTTATTGGCTACGAAACGATAGAAGAAAATCTTAACCGTTTCGGTATCTTTGAGTTGACAATTAGCAAAAACTCAACAGTAATATTAAAGATGAATCTATTTTTTATATCTAGATATTATTATCTATATTTTGATATACTAAGTACATATTATTTTTATATAAGGAGAAAGTTAATTTGCTTAAAAAATTAAGGGAAACAGACTTGCCAATACTTCATACACTAATATATTCATCTGAAAAACCTCGATGGACACTTTATAATGCCCCTTATTTTGACGAATATAAACAATTAAATTTAGAAACATTTTTACAGTCTGAGAATCATCTTTTTTTTCTGAGTGAAAATGTCCTCGCAATTGTTCATGAAGAAAGAATTATTGGAGTTGTTACGCGCTATTGGGAAGACATTAGAACTCGTTGGTTAGAAATAGGAATTGTTATTTATGATGATTCATTATGGTCTCACGGTATTGGAACATCTGCCTTACAAGAATGGATTGGGATTTGTTTTAAAGATTTCCCAGAAATTGAACGAGTAGGACTAACAACTTGGAGTGGTAATCCTGGTATGATGAGACTGTCAGAAAAATTAGGGATGACTCAAGAAGCTAGAATTAGAAAAGTTCGTTATTATAAAGGAACTTACTACGATTCTATAAAATATGGAATTCTACGAGATGAATTTTTTGCATTGAAGTAGAAGATAAGCTTATTATTGAAAATTATATAGGGTATTCGACAAAGCATGTTTGTAAATTTAATTGATCACCTTAGGACTTATCGAATAATAAAAAACAAAGAAGCTATATCCCTGTGATATGGCTTTTTCTTTAGGAATAGTCACAAACCTAAAAATTTGGTATAATACAAGAATGAAATCAAAGCAACACATATATAGTAAAGTGTTGAATGATGGTTCTAGGATACAGATTCCATAGAGTAAAAAAGGAGAGATTGTATGATAAAAGTCATTGCACTAGACTTAGATGGAACATTACTAACAGATGATAAAAAAGTAACACCTGAAAATAAAAAAGCTATTCAACTGGCTAAAGAACAAGGGGTAAAAATTGTTCTTTGTACAGGTCGTCCATTAATGAGTATTTACCATTTATTAGAAGAATTAGATTTATTAGGTGATGATGATTTTTCTATTAACTACAATGGTGGAATTATTCAAAAAACAAAATCACAAGAAATTTTATTTAAACAAGGTCATTCAAGAGATGATATGCAATACTGCTATGAAGAAGCGTATAAAGTAGGATTACCTCTTGTAATGATTGATTTAGAAAGAGCTTATGAAACAACTTATCCTGAAGGAAGACCTTCTATTTATCCAGGATTACCTCATCCAATTGAGTTCATTACAAAAAATCCATCGGAATTTGAAGCAAGCCATGTATTTTATAAAGCAGTGCTATGTATTGAAGAGTCATTATTAGATGAAGGAATTCGTCAATTACCTGAAGCTTTCTTCGAAAAATTCAATTGTATGAAGTCTCGTACTTTCTTATTAGAAGTTGTTCCAAAAGAAGTTTCTAAAGGAACAGGTTTAACTCATTTAGCTGAAATTTTAGGAATTACAGTAGAAGAAATCGCTGCTTGTGGAGATGAAGAAAATGATTTATCGATGTTAACAACGGTAGGATTCCCTGTAGCAATGGGAAATGGTTCACCAGAAGTAAAAGAAGTAGCGAAATTCATTACGAAGACAAATGAAGAATCTGGGGTAGCTCATGCTATTTATCATATTTTAGAACAAAATAAACGTGAAAAAGAAGGAGTGAAATAATGGGATTATTTGATCGTATTAAACGTGCCTTTACCGGTGAAGATGCTGTCATTAAACAGCAAGAACAAGAAACTTCGATTATTATTGATAAATATGACCAAGGAATGCAAAAAACTCGTAAAAGTTTTTCGGATCATTTAAACGAATTTTTAGCAGATTTTAGAACGATTGATGAAGATTTCTTTGATGATTTAGAAGAAACATTTATTTCTTCAGATGTAGGGTTTGAAATGACTTTAGCGATTACGGATGCTTTAAGAGATGAAGTTCGTTTAAAAAATGCTAAAAACGCTCATGATGTTAAACAAGTTATTATTGAAAAAATGGTAGACATTTATGAAAAAGGGGAAGACAATTTAGCAACTTTAGCAAAAGCTGAAGGTAGACCAACTGTATTACTATTTGTTGGTGTAAATGGTGTTGGTAAAACAACTACGATTGGTAAAATTGCTTGGAGATTAAAACAAGAAGGACATTCTGTATTATTAGCAGCTGGCGATACATTCCGTGCTGGAGCTATCCAACAATTAGAAATTTGGGGCGAACGTGTAGGTGTGCCTGTTGTTAGTGGTAAAGAAGGTGGAGATCCTTCTTCTGTAGTGTATGATGCCATTAAAAAAGCGAAAGCAGAAAATATCGATTATTTATTAATTGATACAGCGGGTCGTCTACAAAATAAAGTGAACTTAATGAAAGAATTAGAAAAAATGAACCGTATTATTTCTAGAGAAATTGAAACGGGTGCAGATGAAACTTTATTAGTATTAGATGCGACAACTGGACAAAACGCTTTAGTTCAAGCAAAACAATTTAAAGAAACGATTGATGTAACAGGTTTAATTTTAACAAAACTAGATGGAACTGCAAAAGGTGGCGTAATTTTATCGATTCGTCATGAAATGAATATTCCGGTTAAATTTATCGGATTAGGAGAAAAAATGGATGATTTACAACCATTTGACTCTACTCAGTTTATCTTCGGATTAGTGAAAGATTCGTTGAAATAATATAACAATATTTTAAATGACTTTTCTTATGTAGCAAGGACGGCACCAGGTTCGAAAATGAATCTCATGTCTAAAATTGCTACTTTGGAAAGTCATTGTTGTTTTTGTCATAAATTTTAGAATGGTTAAAATGATTTAAGTAAATGACTTTTCATATGTAGCAAGGACGTTAGCAGGTTCGTAATTGAATCCCAAGGCTAAATTTCTACTTTAGAAAGTCATTTTTTACTTTTTTTGTTCGTGTTTTACTACATAATGCAAATGTATAAGTAATTAATGTTCATAAAACACAGTTTTTTGTTTACATTTTAGTCAAAATAAGTTAAAATATTTCGTGGTAACAGATATGAAACAAATGCTTACTTAAGGAGGTTACCTCATGTTTGAAATGAAAGTTTTTGATTATGAAGATATTCAATTAGTACCGAATAAATGTATTGTAAATAGTCGTTCTGAATGCAATACAACTGTTCAATTAGGGAAATACACTTTTAAAATCCCTGTAGTACCTGCTAATATGCAAACAATTATTGATGAATCAGTTGCAGAATTTTTAGCAGAAAATGGATATTTTTATATTATGCACCGTTTTGATGAAGAAGGAAGAATTCCATTTATTAAAAAAATGCATGAAAAAAATCTTATTGCTTCAATCAGTGTGGGTGTAAAACCTCATGAATATGAATTTATTAAAGAATTAAAAGAGAAAAACTTAATTCCTGATTATATTACGATTGATATTGCTCATGGACATGCAAATTCAGTTATTGATATGATTGGACATATTAAAAAGCATTTGCCAGAAACATTTGTGATTGCAGGGAATGTTGGAACACCAGAAGCAGTTCGTGAACTAGAAAATGCTGGAGCAGATGCGACAAAAGTAGGAATTGGACCTGGTAAAGTATGTATTACGAAAATTAAAACAGGATTTGGTACTGGCGGTTGGCAATTAGCGGCACTACGTTGGTGCTCAAAAGCTGCTCGTAAACCAATTATTGCGGATGGTGGAATTCGTACTCACGGAGATATTGCAAAATCAATTCGCTTTGGTGCTACAATGGTAATGATTGGTTCATTATTTGCTGGTCATGAAGAATCACCAGGTAAAACAGTTGAAATTAATGGAGAACGATTCAAAGAATATTTCGGTAGTGCATCTGAATTCCAAAAAGGCGAACGTAAAAATGTTGAAGGGAAAAAAATTATTGTGCCATATAAAGGATCATTAAAAGATACTTTAGTAGAAATGCAACAAGATTTACAATCATCTATCTCTTATGCGGGTGGTTCTGACTTAGAATCGATTCGTAAAGTGGATTACGTAATTGTTAAAAATTCAATTTTTAATGGAGATTCTATTTAAAACGATTTTTATTATTCTGAATTCTAAAAACGATTCAATGAGTGAAGTTGAATCGTTTTTTCTTTATTTTTTAGTAAGATTTTTTGCTAATTCTTTCAAAAAAGGGTAGAATAAAAAAGTTGATAGAGGAGGATAATTCGTGAAAATAAAAAATATTTTGGGATTAAGTTTCCTTATGGCTTCACTATTATGTACAAGTGCTATTTTAGCGGAAGAAAATGATTCAAGTACAAAAGAGGCTGTGCAAGGAACAACAGTAGAAACAGAATCAACTCAACAAGAAGAAAAAACTGAACAAACAACTGTGGCTATTCCATTTAGACAAGATGTAATGGAAGCAGTTGCAGAATATGGATATGGTGTCGAAGAACAGTATAGACCAGAAAGTACTATTATGGTCGATGCAGATACCGGAGAAATTGTATTTGGCAGTAATATTGATCAGCCATGGGATCCGGCTAGTATTTCTAAAATGATGACAGCTTATATGGCGTTTGAAGCGATGAAAGAAGGAAAGTTATCTTTAGATACGATTGTCACTGCAACAGAAGAAGATCGTGCGATTTCAACGATTGGGGAAATTAGTAATAATATTATTGTTGCAGGTGTGGATTATCCAATTGAAGAATTATTGTATATGATGTTTTATCCGTCTTCGAATGTTGCAACATTAATGGTAGCTAGAGCAACTGGGTTATCAGATACTGAGTTTTTAAATAAAATGAATGCTAAATTTAAAGAATGGGGTATGGAAAATACAAAATTCAATAATGCTAGTGGAGCAGTAGCTTCTTCATTCAGAGGATATTATACACCAGAAGGTTATAATAATAATCGATATAACCAGACAACTGCTAGAGATTTAGCAATTTTAGCGTATCATTTCTTAAAAGATTTTCCAGAAATCACTAACTTTACTAAAAATCCATTAATTACGGTTATGGTGGGAACACCTTATGAAGAATCATTTTATACCTATAATAGTTCTATCCCAGGAATGTACCAAGGATTTCCAGGAGTAGATGGATTTAAGACAGGTTCAAGTCCTAGTGCAGCATTTAACCATTTATTAACGGCTAAACAAGAAGATACTCGTTTTATTCAAGTTATTTTAGGAGTTGGAGCTTGGGAAGATAAAGATAATAGTTCTTTCTTTAAGAGTCAAATAGGAAATGGATTATTGAAAAAAGCTTTTTCTGAATATGAAACGCAAACAGTGTTAAAAGCAGGAGAACATACCATTGATGGTGTAAAAGTTAAATTAGATAAAGATATTAAAACTTTAGTTCGAATTGGCGAAACACCTAAATTTAGTTTAAAAGAGGATAAAATTGTCATTGAAACAGACCTTCCTCGTATTACATCAAAAATTGAACCATTAGCTTATCCAGTAACTATTATTCCAGAAGAAGTAAAAGAAAATAAAGAGAATAAACAAAATACAACTGCAGAAGTTAAATCAGAATTAACTTTTAATTTTGAAGAATTTTTATTAAGTCTTTCTGATAAACCAATTTTATTAGGTGCAATTATTATTGGATTAGCATGTGTAATTAGTGCGATTATTGTTTCAATCGTATTTATTATTAGAAAGTAATGATTAACGATTTCCTTTTGGAAATCGTTTTTTGTATACAAAATAACTTTTAGGTATGAGACAGCTTTAGCTGGGCGTTCTTTTACGTAAAAACATAAAAGAGTATATGACAAGAAAACAAAATACTTTTTGCAGTAGCAGAAATATCAGAAGCCATAAAAAACGTATTTATGTCATATAACCAAAAATGCCTTTTCATAGTAGCATGAGTACTAGAAACCAGTTGGTTTCTAGTACAGGTAAATTCGAGACTATAGGCTCGAATTTTAGGCAAGAGACTCGCTGTAGCGAGGCTACTGCCGTCCTTTTGCTACTATACCAGAAAAGGCAATTAAAAATTATATTTTACTGTAAGGAATCGATAAACCTTCCAAATGCTTCTTGTCCTTCAACAGTTTGTTTGAAGACGCCAGCATCTTCTAAACCACGTTCAAAAATTTCACCAACTTTTTGACGAATTAAAGTTTCAACATTATCAGTTGTAATTTCTTCTTGGTCTTTAATTTCATTCGCCCATTTTTCATGCATTGCAGGCATTTGATGAGTTTGACCAAGTAAGTAGTTTTCAACTTCTTTTAGTTCTGTTTTTAAACGAGGAGGAAGAATCGCTAACCCCATCACTTCAATTAAACCAATATTTTCTTTCTTAATTGGATGTACATCCACATGAGGATGGAAAATACCATCTGGATATTCTTCAGTCGTACGATTATTTCTAAGCACTAAGTCTAATTCAAAAATACCATTACGAACACGTGCAATTGGAGTAATCGTATTATGAGGTGTTTCATCAGTAAATGCTAAAATGTCCGAACTTTCATCAGAATAATTTCTCCATTTTTCTAAAATATGAGTCGCTAATTGAACAATTTGTTTTGTATCTTTACTTGCAAGTCGAATTACAGATAAAGGCCAATGTAACCGAGAAACAGTTCCATCAAATCCTTTAAATGTGTAATTTTCTAAAATTGGAGCAACATCCATCGGAAAGACATGACGACCAGATTGATAATGATCATGAACTAAAATAGAGCCACCAACAATTGGTAAATCAGCATTTGACCCAACAAAATAGTGAGGGAACTGACGTAAAATATCCATTAAATTCTCAAATGAACGCTCTGTAATTTGCATCGGACGAGGTACTTGAGTTAAGAAAATAGAATGTTCGTTAAAATAAGAATATGGAGAATACTGGAATCCCCAGTCTTCATGATTAATTTCTAAACGAATAATTCTATGATTACTACGAGCAGGATGGTTAAAACGTCCATAGTATCCTTCGTTTGTCATAGTTAATTGAGAAGCAGGATAACTAGATTGTTTTACCAGTTTTGCTTGAGCAATCGCTTTTGGATCTTTTTCAGGTTTTGATAAATTAATCGTAATTTCTAAAGTGCCATATTTTCCAGAATATGGGAATTGAATATTTTTAGCAATCGCTCTTGTTTGAATGTAGTGATTTTTTTGGCTTAATTCATAAAAATAATCAGTTGCTTTTTCTGGATTTTCTTTATAATTTTTCCAAAAATTTTCATTTACTACGGATGGAAGAGGGGTCAATAAATTCATAACAGCTGCTTCAAACGCTTCTTTTTCAGGTAAAATATCTTCAATGACTCCTAATTCAATAGCTAATTCAATGATTTCATCTACTGAATCTTCTAAAGATGGCAATTGATTTGGTGAAATATCAGTTGGTTTATAATCATCTAATTGTAATAGATGCAGTAATTGATTCGTTGTATAAATTTCGTCTACTGAATCTATTAATTTTTCCAGTTTAGCTTTTTCAATAAAATTTGTAATACTATGATACATATTCCTTTTTCTCCTAACCCATTTCGTTATTTTATATAAAAAATGCAATCGTTAACATTTCTTTCCCCATAAAAATGTAACGGCTTTTATATAAGCCTATTATAAAATGAAAGCATAAAAAAACAAACCATTTTTAGAAAAAAAAACTAAAAATAGTTTGATAAATGATTAATTTTATAAATTTATTTAAAAAAAGCCCAAATATAATCAATAATCGCTGTTAACCCATAAGTATATGCCGCTAAAGTAATAGGTTTACAAATTAAAATAATCAGGATGAACTTTTTATAACTCATTTTTGTTAAACCAGCAAGCATACATAGGAAATCATCTGGTGAAACGGGAAAAGCCATCATGAAAGTAAAAAAGTAATCAAATTTATTTCCACGATTTAGCCATCCTATATAACGATGATAGGTGCTATCGTTCACCATTGATTTTACAAATAATTGTCCATAAATTCGAGCTAAATGGAAAGCAATAATCGAACCGATGATAATACCGATATAGTTGTAGACATTTCCAATAAACATTCCATAAATATATACACCAGCAATACTAGTTAAAGCGCCCGGAATAATTGGAATAACCGTTTGTAGAATTTGTAATAAGATAAAAACAGGTGGTCCCCATATCCCCGCACGTTGCATATATTCACTAAGTGCTTCTTGGGAAGTAAATAATCCTTTTTGATACGCCCAAATGCAAAAGATGACTGTAGCAATTGCTCCAGCAACAGAAGAGGCATGCATCATTCTTTGTGCAAAGGGAGATAAAGGCTTACCTTGTTTAATATGTGTTTCAGTCATAAATTCTCCTTTATTTTAGATGATTTTCAACAGCTACTTTATCATAAAAAGCTTGCCATTGTTGGAGTACATTTTCTTTAGAGTAGAATTGTTCTCCTTTTTTAGATTTTTCGCAAGCTTCTTGATAGAAAGCCTTATCTTCTTGTAATTGACGTAAAATTTCTTGGAATTGTACTTGAGAATTTCCTTTTAAGTAATAATCAAACAAAATAGGGCGATATTCTCTTAAATCTCTTAATAATAATGGGATATTTGCATTCATGGATTCTAAAATCGTCATAGGGAATAATTCTTCGAATGAAAGTTGTAGCATTACATCTCCCATATTAAAGAACTCATTCATACGATTTCGTTCAACAAGCCCTAAGAAATGAACATTACTTGGTAATTCATCCATATGTTCCATAATTTCTTTTCGACCTTCAGAAATACCTTTAAATGCAAAATCACCTGCCCATACAAATTGGATATCTGGCATTTTTTTCGCTAAATCAATAAATTCTAAAACACCTTTTCTCATTTGTAATTGTCCTGCAGAGACAACGGTAAATTTATCTGGATCTAATCCAAAAGATTCTCGTAGAGTGGCTTTTGAACGATCCGTAATTTTATAAAAAGTATCACGTGATACAAAGTTTGGAATGTAAGTGATTCTTTCTTTTGGAATTCCATAATGTTCTAAATCTTCAATAAAACGTGGATTAACGGTTACTAAATAATCTGCTTGTTTATAAAATTGAAGAACATATTTATAAAATAATTCTTTAATCGGACGAGGTAAGGAAATACTTTTTTCTAAAGTTTCCGGTAAAAAGTGAACAGAAGCAATCATTGGACGGTTTTGTCTTGTGATAACAGATTTAATTAAAAAATCTGGATTAATCGTATGAATATGAGTAATATCATATGTTTTTAATTGATTCACTACGACTTGATAGTCTTTTAGACCTTCTGTTACGAGATTAATTTGTTCTTCTGTAGCAGATAGAACACCTTGTCCTTTTACACTATCTGCTCGTGTAAGCATATTGATCGTTAACATATTGACTCCTTTAAGAAACAATTTCGTTTACTATTCTACCATGAAATTAACAATTTGGAAAATAGCTATTGAAATCTTAAAAAAGTTTTGATATTTAAAAATTTTAACGATAACTTTTTGCCTTATAGGTAATTTTTTTGTATACTAGATGAAGAGAAATCAAGAGAGGTTATTCATGAAGCGTCAAAAAAATAAAACTAAAGGTAAAGCATCTAAAAATTCAAAAGAAGCAATGACATTAGTGGATTGTTATTATATCCCAACAGCAATTGCAGAACATTTTTGCCTATTACGTGAGCACTGTGCGACAGAAGTAGAACAAACTTTATTACAGCACTTTGCAAAAGTTCAAAGAGAACAACGGGAAGACATTGGTGAAGTAATTGTTGCATATGATGAAGCTGGTACATGTCATGGCGAGATTAGTTTAAGTCCAACTGAAATATCAAAGTTAGAAAAAGAAATTTCAGCCGAGAGATTAGATAAATATTTAGAAATTTATTTCAAATAAGATATTTTAAATAATGGATAAAGTATAATCTTTAACAACTCCTGTTGGAATTCCATCAGGAGTTTTTCTTTATGGAGACGTGGAATTTGCCTCAACACTTTGAGCTTGATATCATTAAATAGAAAGGTAGGAGATACTATGGAATTAGGAATTCGTAATTTTACATTTAGAAACCCAACAAAAATTTTATTTGGAAAAGATCGTATTAAGGATATTGATGGAGAAATTCCAAAAGATGCAAAAGTATTAATTCTATATGGAGGAGGTTCTGTTAAACGGAATGGAGCCTTTGACCGTGCTGTTCAAGCATTAGGGAATCGTGAATGGGATGAGTTTGGAGGAATTGAAGCGAACCCGACATACGAAACATTAATCAAAGCTGTTGCACGTGTAAAAGAAGAAGGTTTTACTTATTTACTAGCAATTGGTGGTGGTTCTGTCATTGATGGAACAAAGTTTGTAGCTGCAGCAAGTGTTTTTGATGGAAATCCATTGGATATGTTTAGAGGTGGATTTGGAAAAGGTCTTCCTGTTACAAAAGCTGTTCCATTTGGAACGATTTTAACATTACCTGCTACTGCATCTGAAATGAATAGTGGTGCGGTGATTACCTTTGTAGCATTAAAAGCAAAAGTAAGTTTTAGACCGAATGTAACATTCCCTCAGTTTTCAGTACTAGAACCTGAATTAACGTATACATTACCAAAACGCCAATTAGTGAATGGTGTATTAGATACCTTTATTCATACAATGGAAAATTATTTAACCTACCCTGTAGATGCAAAATTACAAGATCGTTATGCAGAAGGGATATTACAAACATTAATTGAAATTGCACCAACAGTTATTGATGAGGATAATCACGACTTTGCTGCAAGAGCGAACTTTATGTGGTGTGCAACAAATGCATTAAATGGAACCATTTCTGCAGGAGTACCGACAGACTGGGCAACGCATGCATTAGGACATGAAATTACATTAAATCATGGAATCGACCATGGACGTACATTATCAATTGTATTACCAGCTATGATGAAAGTCCGTAAAGAACAAAAATGGGACAAATTGATTCAATATGGAAAACGAGTTTGGGATTTATCAGGATCACCTGAAGAAATCGTCAATGGAGCCATTGAAAAAACAGAAGAATTCTTCGCATCATTAGGTGCACCAATTCGATTCAAAGATGTTTCATTAGATGAAACAGTGATTGAGGCATTAGTAGAAGGATTAGGACGTCACGAGAAAATTCATTTATCAGAGCATCATAATTTAGAATTAGAAGATGCAAGAATTATTTATCAAACTGCATTATAGAATGGGAAGGGAGCGAAAAGATGGCAAGTGAATTAATTGAAGAAAAGTTAAAACAATTGCCTGATTTACCAGGATGTTACTTGATGAAAAATCAAGAAGATGAAATTATTTATATTGGTAAAGCAAAAAACTTAAAAAATCGAGTTCGCTCCTATTTCCGTGGAGCTCATAATACTAAAACTGAAAAATTAGTGAGTGAAATTCATCATTTTGAATTTATTGTTACAAAAACTAATAAAGAATCATTATTATTAGAGATTAATTTAATTAAGAAATACCAACCTTATTACAATATTAAATTAAAACAAGGAACGATGTATCCTTATTTAAAAATTACAAATGAGAAAGATCCTCAACTAGTGATAACAAGTAATGTAGAAAAAGATGGGGGCATGTATTTTGGACCTTATCCGAATGTTTATGCGGCAACAGAAACACAACAGCTCATTCAAAAAATTTATCCATTAAGAAAATGTGGGAAAAATGAAACACGGGCTTGTTTTTATTATCATTTAGGGCAATGTATTGGCTGTTGTGACCATGAAGTTTCACCAGAAATTTATCAACAACAAAAGAAAAAAATTCAACGGTTTCTTGAAGGCGATGTAAAAGAAATTAAGCAAGATTTGCAAAAGAAAATGGATGAAGCTTCAGAGCAATTAGAATTTGAACGAGCCATTGATTATCGAAATCAAATTCAATATATCGAAACAACCGTAGAAAAACAGCATATTATGTCTCAAGACTTCACAAATCGGGATGTATTCTCATTCTATATGGATAGAGGTTGGATTTCTATTCAAGTCTTTTTACTTAGACAGTCCACAATTATCAAGAGAGAAGCAGCATTATTCCCGATTTATAATTCGGCTGAAGAGGAATTAACATCTTTTATCGTACAATTTTATCAAGAACAAAATCATATTTTGCCAAAAGAGATATTAGTACCAGCAGAAATTGATAAGGAATTATTAGCTGAAGTATTAGAAGTCAAAGTATTAACCCCTCAAAGAGGACCGAAAAAGAGAATGCTTGATTTAGCGACACAAAATAGTGAAGTAGCTTTACTTGAGAAATTCAAGATTGATGAGAATAGTCAGCAAAAAACATTAGGTGCGGTAGAACAATTACGACAAGCACTTGATTTAAGTCGATTAAGCGTGATTGAATCATTCGACCACTCGAATATTCAAGGGACAAATCCTGTATCAGCAATGGTCGTTTATCGAGATGGAAAACCAGAGAAGAAGAGTTATCGAAAATTCAATATTAAGACCGTACAAGGGAGTCATGAATTTTTAACGACTCAAGAAGTTGTTAGAAGACGATATTCCAGATTATTAAAAGAACAGAAACCTTTACCGGATTTAATTTTGATGGATGGTGGAAAAGTTCAGATGAGAGCTGCGATGGAAGTGTTAGAAGATGAACTCGGTTTATACATTCCGATTGCTGGAATGGTAAAGGATGAGAAACATAAAACAGCTCATTTACTGTATGGCGAAGATTATGAACAAATTGAATTAGATCCAACGAGCCAAGCATTCCATTTATTACAACGAATTCAAGAGGAAGTCCATCGATATGCGATTACATTCCATCGTCAAGTACGAAGTAAAAATGCTTTTTCTTCGATTCTTGATGACATTGAAGGAGTTGGACCAAAAACTCGAACGAAATTGTTACAGCATTTTAAAACGATGAAGGGAATCCAGGAGGCAACAGTCGAGGAGATTCAAAAACTAGGAATTTCTGAGAAAGTGGCAAAGAGAATCAAAGAATCAGTGAGATAATTTCATTGGGATTTCTCTAGGGGTTGTGAGGCCCGCCAGCAGCCTCCTTTGGAGTCTCATGGCTAACATTTGAGGCTAGGGTCTCAAATATTGCCTTAAAAGCTTCCTGATGTCAGGAAGCTTTTATTTCAGGTTGTTCGACAAATCCTGTTGGTGAGAAATCACCGACAGGATTTTTTATATGCAAAAAAGAG
>CALATC010000119.1 GCA_937891475.1 uncultured Granulicatella sp.
GGAACGCTTCTGATAACTCAGCAACGAATAAACGAACCCCTAATTGTAAGATTTGTACATAAACTGTAAATGTTAAAGCAATTTGTAAAATGTAGAAGAAGAAGTTGTCGCCTTCTTTTAATGTAGCCATTTTAAATTTAGAAGCCATAACTACGATTTCTTGACCGTTTACGCTTACTAAGTAATCTTTACCTAATACTAATAAGATAGCTCCGAAGAATACTACCATTAAGATAGAAGTAGCTACGATTGATTCTTTAAAGATTGATAAGAATCCTGGTAATTCTAAATCTTCAATTTTCTTGTCATTTTTACCAGAGAATTTGTGTGCAAATTTATCTACTAACCAAACCCCGAACATTTGTTGGTGACCAATTGCGAATCCGCCACCTTCTGTTAATTCTTGAGTTGCTTCTACTGTTAAGTTTGAAGCTACTGCCCAATATACACCTAATACGATACCTAATAAAACAACAAATTGTAATTGTTGTACATTGTCACCTAATGCTAAAGCCATTAACCAAGTAGCTGTAGCTGATTGTTGAACCATGATGTGACCAGTGATGAAAACAGTACGTACTTTAGTTAATTTACGGAAAATTACAAGTGCTAAGTTAGTTAAGAATGCTACTAAAAGTACTTGTACTGTTAAACCTGTTGCATGACCAGCTTGTTTTAAAGCTGCTTCTGCAGCTGCTTGACCAAAATATGGGTCGATAACTGCTGCTTGTAAACCGAAACGGTCACCTAAAGCTGCTAATACTGGACGGAAGTTTGAAACTAATCCACCAGCTGCTACGTTTAAGATCATATAACCAACAACTGCTTTAATAAAGCCAGCTAATGCGTCATACCATTTACGACCTAATAATAAGTAACCTACTAAAACGATTAAACCTACAAAGTATTGTGGTTTAGTAAAAATGTTTGTATAGAAGAACTGCCAAAAACCAAATAAGAATTCCATATTATTCACCTATTCCTTGTAAAATATTTTCTAGATCTTCTTTTGAACGTGCATTAACAAAAGCATTGATGATATTTTCATCTTCAACTAATGTTACAAGTTCTGATAAATTGCCTAAATGTTTTTCATTGTCAGTTGAAGCTAAAACAAAGAATAAACGAGGTTTATATTCAGAACTAGGTCCGAAGTCAACTGCCTCTTCAACGTTCATGAAGGCAACCGCTGTTTCGTTAACACCTTTTCCTTCTTGTGCATGTGGAATGCAAATTTCTGGTGCGATTACAATGTATGGACCAAATTCGTGAACATTATTAATAATGTAACCTGGATAGTCAGCTGTAATAATGCTTTGGTCTAACAATGGTTGACACGCTGTGCGAATCGCATCTTCCCAAGATGAAAAACCTTTTTGGAAACTAAAACGATTGTTTTGAATAATTTCTTTTAACACTGATAAAACTCCTTTTTGACGATTTTAGTTAAGAAATCGTATACATCCATATTTTAAGATTTGACCGTTACCGTAGTAACGGTCAATCAGATGTTTATATTATAAGAATGATGGGAATGGTACGTCGTTTTCTACTGAGAATACGTCGTCAAATCCACGGTAGAAGTTAAATTCTAATTTATCTTTATCTGTTGGGTAAGTGTATTTACCACCTACTTGCCAAATGAATGGTTTGAATTTATATTCTAGGCGATCTTTTTTGAATTTCCAGATTTCTGTAATTTCTTTAGGATCTGCTTGGAAGTTAGCCCAGATATCATAGTGAACTGGAATAACTACTTTAGCGTTTAATGATTCAGCCATACGTAACATATCAACTGAAGTCACTTTATCTGTGATACCACGAGGGTTTTCACCGTATGCACCTAAGCACACATCGATTTCGTGTTCGTTACCATGTTTAGCAAACATGTTTGAGTAGTGAGAGTCACCAGCATGGTATAAGTTACCACCACTTGTTTTGAATAAGTAGTTAACTGCGATTTCGTCCATATCTTGAGGCATTTTACCTTTTAATACTTCGCCATCTTTAGCAGTTACTAAAGCTGTACGGTCAAATGCTTCTAAAGCAACGATTTCGATATCTTTGATTTTAACTGAGTCTCCTGGGTGTACAACGATTGTACGTTCAGCTGGAACTCCCCAACCTAACCAAGTGTTTACTACTTCTTGTGGTCCAACGAATTTAGCTTCTGGACAGTTGTTAGCAACTGCTGCTGCTGTATTGATATCTAAGTGGTCTGAGTGAATGTGAGTTACTACTAAAGCATCTACATTTTTCACTTCAAATGGATCGATAACAAATGGTTGTGTACGTAAGTTTGGTTGTAAGTTTTGGCAACCGCTCATACGTTGCATTTGGTGTCCAGTTTTCATTTTTCCGTTTCCGTGGCTACGTTTACCAGTTCCACACCATAAGTCGCATAGAATGTTAGTGTTTTTTTCTGATTTTAACCAGATACCTGTACATCCTAACCACCACATAGCGAATGTTCCTGGTTTAACTTCCTCACGTTCGATTTCTTCGTTTAACCATGTACCCCATTCTGGGAATGTTGATAGAATCCATGATTCTTTTGTTACATCTTTAATGTTTGCCATTATTCTTTCTTTCCTTCCTTGAGATTAGCCCCAAATTCTTCTAATTTCTTCTTTAAATTCACGAGCTGATTGTGCAGGATTTTCTGTAGCGTAAATTCCACGTCCAGCAATGAATGTATAAATATCGATACCTTCGAACACTTTCAATGTATCTTTTGTTAATCCACCAGTTGCAGAAACTTTGAATCCCATCTCAATTAAACGTTTGATTTTGTTCAAGTCACTTTCTGTCCAAGTTGCTCCAGCAAATAGAGCGTCACGACTTTGGTGATAGATTACTTGGTCGATACCAGCTTCACGCCATTGCTCTGCTTGTTCAAATGTCCAGTCACCATATAATTCTACTTGTAAAGTGCCAATTTCTTTTTGAGCAGCTTTCATAGTAGGAATGGTAGCACAGCAAATGACAGTCATCCAGTCGGCACCAGCATCTTTACAGTTTTTAGCAACTGTTGATCCAGCATCGGCACATTTTGTATCTGCAATGACAACTTTATCAGGGAAAGTATTACGTAAGCATTTAATTGCTTTGTCCCCTTCATTCAAGATTAAAATTGTACCAGCTTCGATAATGTCTACTTCATTACCAACAGCAAGTGCATCTTTTAACGCATCTTCGATACGTAAATGGTCTAATGCAACTTGTAAATTTGGAATTGCCATTTTGTCATTCTCCTTTTCTCTCTCAGGGCTTTTGCCACACAAAAATTTGAAATAATCATAACCGTTAAGACGTCTCTTAATTCATGATCATTTCATAACTACTAGTAATTATTCATGTAAACATTATATTATAAACCGTTTTCCATCACAACGCTTCTTGTGTAATCAATCTTTAATCGAGTTTTATGAACGTTTTCATTTTTATGATTTTTTTGTCAAAGTTCTTTATTTATAAGATTTCTTTAAGATTTTTTGTAAAATATTTATCGAAAATCTTGCAAAATATCCCTTTCTACTTCATACTGTTTGAGTAATCAACTTTTAAGGAGTTTCATATGATTTATAAAATTACTATATTTATTGTTCGTTTATTGATTATTCTTTTAAATGGATTTACGAAAGTGACGGGATTGGAGAATCTACCAAAGGATTCTGGGTATGTAATTGTTGCTCCACATCGTTCATGGTTAGATCCGGTACTAATTGCGATTGCGGTTTATCCTAAGTCTTTAGTGTTGATGGCGAAGCAAGAATTGTTTAAGCCGAAACCTTTTGCATGGTTCATCCGTCAGTTAGGTGCCTTTCCGGTGAATCGTGAGAAACCTGGTCCGAGTGCAATTAAGCATCCGGTGACTCAGATTAAGGAACATCAAAAAGCTTTAGTGATTTTCCCAACGGGTACTCGCTACTCTAATGAAATGAAAGGTGGGGCTGTAACGATTGCTCGTATGGCAAAAGCTCCGATTGTTCCAATCGTTTATCAAGGGCCTTTTACTTTTATGAATATTTTGAAGCGTCAAAAAATGTTTGTAAAAATTGGGGAACCAATCCACTTACCTGAAGGTCGTTTATCTAAGGAAGAATTAGCGCAATATGATGAATTATTAATTCAAAAATTCGATGAATTGGATAAGGAAATCAATCCTAACTTTGTTTATGTGATTCCGGAGAAAAAACGGAAATAATGTTCTTATGAATTAAAAGCAAGAATCTCCACTTCTACAGTGAGGACGGCAGCAGACCTTCGGTCTCATGCCTAAAATTTGAGCCTCAGTCTCAAATTTTCCTTTGTGATAATCATGACTGATTATCACTGCCACTGTAGAGTGGAGATTCTTGCTTTTTTTAGAGCGTATATTTCGTTACTTAACGCTCTGTTTATCTTTAACATAACTCATTTTATTCTATCATCTAATTTAATATCGAATAAAATTTCTAAAATTAATGAACAGATATCTTCAAATTTGATATCTTTTGCATACTGATACGTATTTTGATACCTTTTCCAATCCTCATGAATTTTTGGACTTATTTGAATTGAATTCACCGTCTCTTTATAACTTTTTAATAATGAATACGAATTTCGTTTTAGAGATGTTTGTATCAATGCTTCTAATAAATCAACTTTAGATATGTACTTAGTATGGAGTTTCCATATGATATATACATCATAAAAATCTCTTGAACGTGTCGTTTGATCCCCTCTTGATAAAATTGTTTCTAATTTTTCAGCTAAAACTGTTTCAAGATTGTATGCCAAAATAGAAATTTTACTTTCACTGAACATCATCGGAAATTGATATTGTATTTCTTTTGGAGTAATTTGATCCCCTGTTGTAATATCAATTTTTAAAGGTGATGCAATCACTTCATATTTAGCTATTAAATGAATCCTATATCCATTGTATTCATCATTTTCCCTAATTTCATGAATTGATTTTATTTCAAATTGAATATCTTCTATTGGTATATCTATGATTTCTTTAAACATTAACCGTAAATGTTCTTCTGTTAAAGGTTGTCCCTTAATTGTTACATCCATATCCATTGTAGTCCGAGTATCTAAACCGACAATTGAAGCAATTAAAAATCCACCTTTAAGAATTAAATAATTCTTGTAATTTGAATAAGAAATCCTTTCTAATAAACGTTCTAGAAAATAATTTTGTAGCACAAGTTGAGCAGTTATCCCATTTTGTTTAGCAATATTTTTTACTATTGCTTTTAACGACATTGCATTTTTCATAATAGCACCTCTAAATAGCTACTGACTTTTTCTTCTACCTTCATGATTTTCGAGTATTCTGATAACAAGGGTATATTTTTATCTTTTCTTTTTACATATCGTTTAAATGCTTCTGCTGTTATTCCTATTTCTACTCCACTTCTTGGTTTTAATATGTCGCATAATGTTTTTTCAATATTATATACTTTTACAGTATTTCCTGATGGCGATAAGATTTCTTCTTGACCTAATTCATATAATTCATTTTTTGTTCTAGTAGCTATAATTCCTTCTTTTTTAACTGTGGTTAAATTATAATCTTCAGGAAAAGTCATCGAATATTGGATTGGCGTTCTATCCGTTAAATCATATAAATACAATGCTGTTTCTTTAGAATAGATTCCTTTTTTAAAACGAAATTGTATATGTTGGATTTCGTCTTCCCATATATGTGGTAATGTGTATATTCCTCTTGTAGTTCTTTCTAATAATCCTTTATCAACTAGTTGTTTTAAATATTGCCTTGCGATACCATGTTGATCAATCATTTTAGAGGTTACGGTTCCATTATTATTTTCAGCCATTTGTAGAATTTGTTCTTCTGTCATAGTCTATCACCCACCCTTTTACATTTACACCCTATATTTTACAACTAAAGGGCATATTTGTAAAATAATTAGTAATTGTCTTTTATGAATAAAAGCAAGAATCTCCACAGCTACAGTGAGGACGGCAGCAGACCTTCGGTCTCATGCCTAAAATTTGAGCCTTGGTCTCAAATTTTCCTTTGTGATAATCATGGCTGATTATCACTGTAACTGTAGAGTAGAAATTCTTGCTTTTTTAGTGCGTATATTGCGTTTCTTATCGTGCATTTCTAATGAGATTCTTCTTAAATAATTCTTCTATTTCTTTCGTATCACTAACTACTCTTACATTAGATATATCTTTTAAATGAACTTTTCTATTATTTTCAAGAGCATGCAAAAGACTGTTTATAGATTCTTTATTAAACTTTTTTGTTGTTAAAAAACTATTTGTCGCCATGATAATATACTCGCTTTAATTTTTATTTTTGAAACTTACCCTAAAAGCTCTGGATCATTTAATAATTCTAAAGTTCTATGATAAGCTCCTTCATACATTTTCATATTATTAGCTAACGCTTCTTCATATCCTTCTTTTGCTTTTTCAAGGAATACATATGCTATTTTTAAATTCGTTTGTAAAATGCCATCTTTCATATGTGCTTGTCCTAATGTTAAGCATAAACTTGGATAGTTTAGTAGAAAATCTTCATTTTTAATATCATCTACATCATATTCCTTACTACCTAATACTTCAAATATAGCATTTTGGAAATAAAAAATTGCTCTTTCATTATCTTTATAACCCCATTTATCACTTTGAAAAATACTTCCTAGTTTATAAAGTGCATCGATATTACCCATTGAAGCAGCAATTTCAAAATACGCAATAGCTAAATCGATATTTCGTTCAATTGCTCGTCCGTATAGATAGCAGTATCCAAGATTAGCTATTGCTTGTGTTTCACCAAGTGTCGCTGCAATTCGATAATATTCTACAGCTTCTCGATATTCTTCTCTAGAATAAGCTCTTGCTCCTTTATCTGTAAAATATTCTGCATCATCATTATAAAGTGCTTGTTTATCTGTCTGTGTTAACTGAAACATTGTTACGCCTTCTTTCACATTCATTTTTTTAAACTCATTATATCACAAAGTATGAAAGTGAACTTAGATTTAGATATCTGACGACACAATCATCTATATAAAAGCAAGAATTACCATTCTAAAGTGGTGGTGGTAATCAGTCATGATTATCACAAAGGAAAAATTGAGAACAAGGCTCGATTTTTAGGCATGAGACCGTAGGGCTGCTGCCGTCCTCACTGTAACAATGATAATTCTTGCTTTTTATTCCGTAAAAAAAGAGCAGACATTGTCTACTCCTCTAGTGAATTATTTTTTAGCATTTTTCTTTGCTTGTGCTTTCATTGAAGCAGCAATTTGACGAACTTTTTGTTCGGATGGTTTTTGACCCATTTGAGTCATCATACTACGAATCATACTTTCATCAAATGGAGGATTTTCTAGAAAGTAATTCATCATTGTTTTACGTGCGATAAAGAATCCACCGATTGCTCCTAAGATAGCAGCTACAACGACGATTAAAATCCATACACCTGTACTCATGCAAGTTCTCTCCCTTCATTGATCTACATTGCTATTGTACTAAATTATAGCAATAATGAAAAGGCTTTTTGAAAATTTTGTAAAATTTGTACTTTTCTTTGTTTCGATTACAGTATATTTTATAATCCTTCTTCATCCATAATAATTGACATTTCCTCTGTATCCACCGTAACTTTTGCTCCAATAGTAATCGTAAATAATGGTTGTGTATGAGCAAAGTCTAAGTCGTACATCACCGGGATTTGTTTTAAGACTGGATATTTGTCTAATATATACAATAATAACTCTTCCGTCATATGACATTCCTTTGGGAATCTTCCAATTAGTACTGCTTTTGGATTTGGATAAGCTTGTAGTAATGCTGCCAAATTCCGATCAAATTCAAAATAGTCTCCGTCTTCTGATTTTTCAATAAAAAAGGCATACTCCTCTGGTTTTGGAGCATAAGGAGTTCCTCTTAATAATGAAAAAGTTGATAAATTTCCACCGATTGCAGTTGCGGTAGCTTTACCGTGGTTGTATACTTTCCATTTTGTCGGTTGGAACGTCAAAGGTGCATCTGGTAAATACCAGGCATTACTTCCCCATTTTTCACTTGGTGTTAATTCATAATGGGTATTACTTAATGCTTTAAGCCATGATGCTGTTTGGTATTCTTGTAGTTCCTTCATTTTAAAGCTTGAATAAGATGGTCCCATATACGTTAGCAATCCTGTTTTTGCATAAATCGCATTTAAAATAGCTGTCGTATCGGAATATCCGCAAATAATTTTAGGATGTTTCGCAATTAAATCATAGTCTAAATACGGTAGAAGCTCATTTGAATTAAATCCACCAATGGTTGCCAAAATGACATCTACTGTAGAATCTAAAAATGCATCATGTAAATCTTCCACACGACTTTGAATTCTTGCAGAATCAAGTAAGTCATGCTCAAAATAATGTTTTGAATAGCTAACCCTAAACCCTAACTCTTCTAATCTTTCCTTAGCAGCCCTATTCGCTTCAAATCCGCCAACTCGTTCAATTGACGAAGATGGACTTAGTACTCGAATATGCATTCCTTTTTGTAGTTTTTTCATATCATCACCTCATTCTAATTCAAACATTGGATAAATATTTGTCACATTTTCATCTCTTAAAAATGGTACAAGCCCTTGAATAATGTAACTTGGAAATACAGAAGGGTAAAACTTCCCTTGTTCTAACGCTTGTACAATCTGTAAGAAATCTTGCTCCGTATAAGGAGGAACTAACAAAAATGGTGGCATAATAAATTGGAAGTCATTTAAATCCACAAACATTGGATTGTAAATTCTTGGGAAATCAACTTCAATGACTACGTAATCATCTGATAAGAATCTCTTCCATAATCCTTTTACTGCATCTTTATGTTCTCTCATATAAGTGACAAATTCTTCATAATTTTGGAAAAATGAAACACCTTTCTCCGTTCCTCTTGCAAAGGCAAATAACACTCCTTCTAATTCAATATCATTTAATCGATTAAAGGAATCTGTTATAAACTCATATAACTCCGTCATTTCTTCATTCCCTTGTACATATTCACTTAATTGACGTTTCGGAATATACATCCCTGTTTCCTCAATTGCTTTTAAAATTTCTCTTTTTTGAATGGTCCAAAATTTATATGTCATGTATTTCTCCTAATCTTCTGGGGGTTAGTTTTGTAGTATTTAATTTTTTCTGGAAATTAGCAATTCATTGATAGTGTCAGATTCACCTTACAACTTAATTATGTGAGGTTCATATCCAATTACTTTTAAGAAGGTAAATAAATCTTCCGTATTGACAAAAATCGTCTTCTCATTTGTATTTGGATGGAAGCACATTCGTTCTTCAGATACAATTTCTTGATCGAAATATACTTGAATATCTTTGTCTCTATTATTTAATAAGCCAAATGGAGATACAGTTCCTGGTAGGAGCATCATTTTATCATTTAACGTTTCAGCTGATGCCATTTTAATTTGTTTTTCTTCTACAATATCTTTGAAAACATCCATATCTAATCGTTTCGCATCATCCATAATGACTAAATAAAAATTTCTTTTCTTCTTGTTCGTTAAGAACATCGTTTTAGTGCGAACACCTTCAATTCCTTCAATAAAACGATCTGCTTGTTCCGTTGTTAGAGCAGGTTCATGTTCCACAATATGAAATGTAATGCCTAATTCATTTAACGTATCTGCAACTTTTTGATACATAGAAAAGACCCCTTATTGTTTATTTTCTTTATTATAAACTCTTCGTATACTGCTTTTCAATGTATACTACTATGCAGATGAACTAAATCATGTTATGATGAGAAAAAATTCACATAGGAAAGTGGTTATATGACAAAAAAAGCAATTTTACTTATGACATTTGGTACACCTGAGGGATATACATTTGAAGATATCGCAAGATTTTTTACAAATATTCGTCGTGGTGTTCGTCCAACGGATCAAGAAATCCAACATTTGTATGACAACTACCAAAAAATTGGCGGAAGTCCCCTACAAGAAATTTCAAAACAGCAAGCATCAAAATTACAAGAACGAGTACAAGGAGAATATACCGTTTATTTTGCTAATAAATTCTCTTCTCCATTCATTACAGATGTCGTTAAACAAATGGAACAAGACGGAATCGAAGAATGTCTCTGCTTAGCACTTGAACCGCACTACTCTTATTACTCCATCTATGGATATGAGAAATTTATCGAAAGCAAAACCATTCGTTTCCACGTTGTAAAAGATTGGTATCATAATCCGAACTTACTACAATTCTGGGAAAATGAAATCAGAAAGATTTTAACCGAAGATGTCAAAGAGGAAAGTTTTAAAGTATTCTTCTCAGCACATAGCGTACCCGTTATTGCATTAGAATTCGAAGATCCTTATATTGACCAAATTTACAAAAATGGGCAAATCATTGCAGAAAGATTAGGGTTAGAAAAACATCAGTATACTCATACATGGCAAAGCGAAAGTGATATTGGACTACCATGGATGAAACCAGACGTTCTAGAATACTTAAGAGAACAAACGGAACACCCTGAACATTATATTTTCATTCCAATTAGCTTTATTAGCGAACATATCGAAGTTTTATACGACAATGATATCGAATGTAAGGACTTATGCGATGAGTTTGGCGTACACTATCACAGACCACCAATGCCGGATACTCATCCACTCTTAGTCGAAGCCTTATACGAAACGGTTCGAGCTCACGAAACAGAAAGCTTCACTCTTAAAACACATGAAGAAGAAACACTGGATGAAATGTTACCACCAGAAACATCAAAAGATATTCTAGACCAAGAATCTGATATTCAAATGCCGGAATTTGTAAAGAAATTAATTGCTAAAAAAGGCAGAGAGAATGTTAAAATGCCGGAGTTCGTCAAACGAATGTTAGAACAACGAGCAAAACAGAAAAAACAATAAGACGTAAAGAACCCTGCACCCAAAAGTATAGAATTTTGGGTGCAGGGTTTAGTTATCTAATTATAAAATACTGTGTCGATTACAACATATTAAGTCACAAAAAACGGTTTTATTCAACTACTTCAAAGTCTGAATCAACTATTACAACATCATCTTCTTGAATATTTTCAACAATTTCTTCTGAGTCTTTTTTTCCATCACTGAAGTCATTTTCAACAAACCATTTAATTGCTCTATTAGCAATGACTTTAGTTTCTGCAAAATCTAGCGTTCCACCAATAACGCCACCAACAACGGGTACTAATTTTCCTAAATTAACTAGTCCTTTAGTACCAAATTTTGTAATGAATCTAAATCCAACTTTTTGATTAATTTTTGTTAAAACTTTTCCAGGAAGCTTCTTCACTAAAGTGTTACAAACCTTAACACCAAAAACTACGGCAGCTTGTTTTACTACTTTATTAAGAGAAACGCCAGCTAAACAAGCATAAACAAATGTCTGAGTTTCATCACTGTTCAAATCATATCCATTTAGATAGGCTACTGCAGCAATCATACGCATTTGAACATAAATAACACTCGTTATATTAGCAGGAAGAGCAATAGGA
>CALATC010000120.1 GCA_937891475.1 uncultured Granulicatella sp.
CTTTTGGGGTGCAGTACAAAAATTTCTGGCTTTTTTTGTAGGGAAAATTCGAGACCAAGGCTCGAATTTTAGCCATGAGACTCGCTAAGCGAGGCTGCTGGCGACCTTACTACGTAAGGAAATTCTTTTATTCCGTAGCGCCTTAACGAATGGTTACATCCTCTAATGCAACTAAGGCTGTTTGGATACGATCCATTGCTTGTTTAATTTCTTCCTCTTGTAAAGTAGCTTCTTTATTTAAGAAACGAATCGAATAAGCTAATGATTGGTAACCTTCTTGTACATGTTCACCTTTATACACATCAAATAAAGTAACTGACTGTAAATATTGACCTGCATTTTCTTTAATCACTGTCTCTAATGTTGCATGTGCCATTGTAACAGGAACTAATAACGCAATATCACGTGTCATTGATGGGAATTTTGGTACAGATTGAATTACACGTTCTTGTAATCCTTCTGCTAATAATGGTTCCACTAATAATTCAAATACAAATGTATCTGATAAATCTAATTCTTTTTGAATCACTGGATGAATTTTTCCAATAAATCCAATTAATTCTTCGCCTAAATAAATATAAGCTGTTTGTCCTGGATGTAATTGTTGAATTGCATCTGTTGCAACAAAACGAATACGATCATTACAGTTCAATTCTGCAAAATAAGCTTCTAATACTCCTTTTAATGCGAAGAAATCAACAGGTTGTGCTGGTGATTGCCATGAAGCATGTCCCCATTCACCAGTTACTGCTGCTCCAATCACTTCTCTTTCTTGGAAATCTTCAGAACCATTTTTACCAATAGAGAATACTTTCCCAACTTCAAATAAACGAACATTTTGTTGAGAACGAGCGACATTATATTGTAATGCTTCAAGTAAGCTTGGTAGCATTGATTGTCTTAATTCACTTCTCTCTTCACTCATTGGTAAATCTAAACGAATACTTGGTCTTTCTTCTACTGTAAACCAATGAGATTTTTCAGGAGTTGTTAATGCATAAGAATAAGCTTGTGATAAACCTGCTCCTTGCATAAATTGACGAGTCCAACGTACAAAACGTTGTTTCTCATTTAATCCACCTTGCGTACTTGCAGTTGTCGGTAATGTTGAAGGAATTTTATCATATCCATAAATACGCCCAACTTCTTCGACTAAATCTGCTTCAATCGAAATATCAAATCTCCACGCAGGTACTGTTACATGGAATACTCCTTGTTCTTCTTTTGTTGGATAAGCTAATTGTTTAAATACTTGTAATACTTCATCTGTTGAAAGGCTAGTTCCTAAAACATGATTTAAACGTTCTAAAGAAATAGAAACAACTGGTAACTCTAATGTTAGTGATTGAGCAGAAGCTACTCCCTCGACTACTTCACCATCTCCTAATTCAGCAATTAATGCTGCAGCTCTCTTACCAGCTTGTAAAATAGTCGCTTTATTAATTCCTTTTTCAAAACGGCTGCTTGACTCACTTCTTAAATTATGTTTTTGAGAAGCTAAACGAATAGATTTTGGATCGAATAATGCTGATTCTAATGCAACAGTCGTTGTAGTTTCAATAATTTCTGAATCTAATCCACCCATTACACCAGCTAAGGCAACTGGTTTTTCTCCATCTGTAATGACAATTTCATTACTTAATGTACGTTCAACACCATCTAATGTTACTAATGTTTCGCCCTCTTTTGCACGACGAACATGAATTTGTTTTGAATTTAAACGATCATAGTCGAAGGCATGTAACGGTTGTCCATATTCCATTAAAACATAGTTTGTAACGTCGACGATATTATTAATTGGACGAACACCTGCAGCGATTAATCGATTTTGCATCCATTGTGGGCTTGGTTTTACAGTAACATTTTTAATAATTTGTAAATGATAAGCTGGAGCATCTACTTCATCTTCAACAGATACTGTCATCCATGGATCTAATGAAGACGAACCACCTTCTAAAAATTCATCTGGTGTTAATGTATTTTCTAAATTATAAATTGCACCAATTTCATGAACAGAACCTCTCATACTTAAAGCATCTGCACGGTTAGCTGTAATATCTAATTCCACAATCGCACTATCTAATGCTAATGCTTTAACAGCATCCATTCCAACTTCAATCGCATCATCTTCAAATACATAAATGCCTTGTTCATATTCTTTTGGTACTAATGAAGAAGGTAATCCTAACTCTTGAAGAGAACAAATCATCCCTTGAGATTCTACTCCTCTTAATTTTCCACGTTTAATTTTATGACCACCAGCAATACGTGCTCCATGAGTTGCCACAATAATTTTTTGCCCTTTAGCAATATTTGGTGCTCCACAAACGATTTGTAATGGTTCTTCTTCAGCAACATCTACGGTTACAACATGTAAATGATCTGAATCTGGATGATCCACTACTTCTAAAGCACGACCTACGACTAAACCGCTTAGTCCTTCACCTGGAACAGATACACTATCTACCTCAATTCCAGTACGTGACATTTTTTCTCCTAATTCTTGAGGAGTAATTGAACTTAAATCTAAATATTCATTTAACCATTCATACGATAATTTCATATTCTCTTCTCCTTACTTCGTGAATTGATTTAAGAAACGAACATCATTCGTATAAAGTGAACGAATATCTTCGATTCCATATTTCAACATTGCAATACGGTCTTGTCCTAATCCAAAGGCAAATCCACCATAAACGCTTGAATCTACTCCAGCAGCTTCTAATACGTTTGGATGAACCATCCCTGAACCTAAAATTTCAATCCAACCTGTTCCTTTACAAATCGAACAACCTTGTCCGCCACATTTGAAACAGCTAATATCTACTTCTAAAGAAGGTTCTGTAAATGGGAAGTAACTTGGACGTAAACGAACTTCACGTTCTTGACCAAATAATTCTTTGGCAAATGCAGCTAATGTCCCTTTTAAGTCCGCCATTGTAATATGTTTATCAATTACTAATCCTTCAATTTGATAGAATTGATGTGAGTGAGTTGCATCATCATTATCACGTCTAAATACACGCCCTGGACTAATCATTTTTAATGGACCTTTAGAGAAATCGTGTTTTTCCATTGTTCTTGCTTGAACTGGTGAAGTTTGAGTACGTAATAAATACTCTGGCGTAATATAAAATGTATCTTGCATATCACGAGCTGGATGATCTTTGGGTAAGTTCATCATTTCGAAGTTATAGTGGTCTGATTCTACTTCTGGCCCTTCTACTACTTGGTATCCTAATCCAATGAAGAAATCTTCCACTTCATCACTAACATGACTTAATACGTGTTTTGTACCGACTGTCATTGGACGACCAGGCATTGTAACATCGATTGTTTCTTTACGTAAAGATTCCACCAATGCTTTTGCTTCTAAGTCAGCTTTAATATTTGTAATTTTTTCTTCAATTACACTACGTAATTCGTTCGCTAACGCTCCTACTTGTGGACGTTCTTCTGGAACGATATTTTTAATATTTTTTAGAACTTCCGTAATAGGTCCTTTTTTCCCTAATTGTTGCACACGAATTTGTTCAACTTCTTTTAATGTTTGAACTGTTTCTAATGCATCTAATACATCTTGACGAATCGCATCAAATTGTTGTTTCATTTCTGCTAAATTCATTTTATTTCCTCCTATAAATCATTTTCATAAACAAAAAGTCCCTTACAATTCCTAGAAATTGTAAGGGACGAAATTTATCGCGGTACCACCCTCATTCCTGCATTGCAGGCACTCGGCGTTATTAACGGTAACGAACCGATCCATTATTCATCTATCGAATCCCAATGGCGACTTCGGAAGTGAAAAGTTGTAGATTTTCATGAAAGGCTTTCAGTCGCTGACCTTTCTCCCTAATAATGAACTTTCTATAACCCTTTTCCATCAATGTCTTTAAATATATGTGTTATTTTATCAAAGCTCTCATGAATTGTCTAGCCCTAACCTAGCATTCAGCACAACAATCCATTATAAGAAGATTTGAACACCAATTGCTACAATAATGAGTACAATCATCGCAATCATCCAAATCGTTAAGAAGCGATTATATCTTTCTAATAATGGCTTTTTAGGAACAGGAGATTCATTAAATTCATATTCCTCATTATCTTGAGACCTTCTTTGCTCTACAACATGTTCTCTCAAAGCTTTTCGTGTTAATAATGGTTCTTTTGACATATTTTCTCCTATTGATGCAATGCTGCGTATTGAACAGCAATAATCGTTTTGGCATCCGTGATTTCTCCATTATGGATTTTCTGAATGACTTCTTCCACTGGAATCCACTCAATGGATACAAATTCATCTTCATCTAATGGTGCTGCATCTGTTAAATGCTGAATTCCTTTAGCTTCATAAAGATGAATCTTTTCATTACAATATCCTGGAGTTGGTACTAAATCTACCACTTTTTTCCATTCAGTTGCACTTAATTGCGCTTCTTCTTCTAACTCTCTTTTTGCTGCTTCTAACGGACTTTCTCCATCATGATCTAATTTTCCTGCTGGAATTTCTAATGTGTGAGCTTCGATAGCTTTGCGATATTGACGCACTAATAAAATCTTTCCATCGTGAACTACTAGAACTGCTACTGCTCCATTATGCAATACGATGTCTCTCGTTGATTGTTTTCCATTTGGAAGAGACACTACATGGTGTTCAACTGTAAAAATGCCACCTTTGTACTTCACTTCTTTTTGTACGGTTACTTCTGTAAAATCATTCATAATCACGCCTCCTTAATAGTATTATATCTTGTCTATTCAATTTAGCAATAAAAAAAGGCTTTTGAAAACTCAAAAACCTTTTTTATTGATTATTGTCCTTGTCTTCTTACTGGAGCTACAGGAACAGTCGTATTTTGTTGTTGTCGTACTGTTGCAGCTTGAGTATTTTGTTGGACTTGTGCATTCGCTGCTTGTTGTGCTGGACGATTTCCTGCTTGAGTATTTGTTTGTCCATTAGCAGTTGTAGAATTTGTTGATGAAGTTGAACTTTCTTGGTGGAAGTATGCATCATACACTTGTTTTGTAATTCCAGCTGCAAAGTCTGCAGGAATTCCATTTGAAAAATATGGTGCAACTACTGATACAACAATTTCAGGATTATCAGAAGGAGCATAAGAAGCAAATGTAGAGTTCTCTACTTCCTTTTGTTTAAATTGTGGTAATGGTCCACCGTAGAACGCTTCTACTGTACCTGTTTTACCAGAAACAGAAGGCGTATAATTTCTAAACGTATAAGCTGAAGTTCCGTTTGCTCCATGTGTTACACGATATAATCCCTCTTTAATATGATCAATTAATCCTGCTTCTACTTGGAGAGAATTCATAATTTTTGTTGGAACAACTGTCTCTAAATCGCCAATTCCTCCATCTTTTCCAGTTGTATGAATTTCTTTTACTAAACGAGGAGCAATACGTGTACCACCATTGGCAATAGTAGCCATATATTGAGCTAATTGTAATGGCGTATATAAGTCAAACTGACCGAACGCAAAGTCCAATGCAGAGAAGGCAGCACCTGTACCACCATTATATCCTTTTCCTTCATTAGGTAAATCAATTCCAGTACGTACCCCTAAACCAAATTGAGCATAATACTCACGTAATTTATCAAATACGTTAAGATTGATATTTAATTTTCCGCCTTTTTTATATTCATATTGTCCGCCCATTCTCATGGCTAACTTAATCATATAAACGTTTGAAGAACGCTCAATCGCATCTAAATCCGTTAATGGAATACTACCATTACGGTTGAATACCGAACTTTTTGGCTCAGAAGCTTCAAACTCAATTGGTTCATCGACAATCGTATTATCTTCTCTTGTAATAACTCCATCCATATAACCAGAAATAACCGTTGCTGCTTTTACAGCAGATCCCATCCCAAAGGCTCCATTAATAGCACCTAAGGCATCATCTTCAATTCCAGTCACTTGATAACTTTCATTATACTTTTTCTTTTTACCAGTAATCCCCAAAACATCTCCGGATTTTGGATTCATTGCTACAACATACACTCGGTCAGCTGTGGCATCTGATAATCCTTCGACAGCTTTAGTAACAATATCTTCTAATTTCTTTTGGAAATCTGTATCAATTGTCATCACTAAGTTCGAACCAGCTTTTCCACCATAACGTTCTTCATGGTTAACTACTTCCCCACGATTATTTGTTTGGCTTTGAACGACTGTTTTTGTTCCACTTAAAACAGATTCATATTGTTCTTCTAAATAACTAGTTCCTACACGGTCATTTAATGAATACCCTTGTGTTAATAGAGAACGAACTCGATCAGAAGGTAAACCTGTTGTTTCAGAAGATACTGAACCTAAAATTGTTTTTAACATATCCCCCATTGGATATTCACGATCCCAATCTGAATCGATATCAATTCCTTTTAATTCTCCAAGACGTTCACTAATACGAGCAACTTCTTGTTCTGTTACAGAATCATTTTTAATCGTAACAGTGGATAAAGCATAGGCACTATTCATCTTCGTAAAAATAGCAATCGCTTGTTTTTCACTATCTGAATAATTAATTTGATCATCCGTTATATGCTCTAATTGCATTTCATATGTTTTACTATTTGATAATCCTTCTTTTGAAGCTTTCTTTTTCTCTTCTGCAGTTAATAACTTGCTCGCTTCATCTGGATGAGTCGCAAACCAATAATCTTTTAAATCTCGGTCTCTTAATTTACTTGTATCTACTGTAATAAATTCTGTTAATTTTTTAGCAGTTTCCAACATGCTTTTCGTCGTTGCATCTGAAGAACGTGTATAGTTCACTGCTAATTTTGGTTTATTTCCTACTAATACTTTTCCTTTACTATCATAAATAGAACCTCTTGGAACTGCTTTTTTTGCAGTAGAAGTTTCTGTACGTTTCACTAAGGCGATGAAATCATCCCCTTTGACTAATTGAACATACGCTAATCGTCCGATTAATGCCATAAATGAAAAAAACACGATAAAAAATAATAAATTTAATCGAAATGGAATATGTGATTTTTTCTTTATAGGACGATTCTTTCTTTTGTTAATCATGTATTCACATCCATCTTTTAATATTCACTGCTCTATTATAGCATAATTTAAGTTTGGTTTCGTACTATTTCTATCAGAATTTAAAATTATTTAAACTTAATTAAGTGCAAATTTTAAGCAGTTTATTAAACCCCTTTCAAATTTAAATTTTCCTTCGTTCATTTTTATGTTATACTTTTCTCAAAAAGTTTATTGGAGGATTTTATGAAAAAGTTACCTTTAGCATTTTCTGGTTGCCTTCTTGGGTTAGCAGGCGCTGGAAATCTTATCTCAGACACCTTACCTGAATTATCCCATGTGTTTAGTGTACTTGGATTAGGATTATGGGTTATCTTCTTGATTTCCCATTTATTCGATTGGAAAAATTCTACGAAAGAATTAAAGAAACCACCTGTTTTATCTGGAATGGCTACTTTCCCTATGGCAGGAATGATTTTATCTACCTATTTATTACGTACAATTCCAAGTGTACCTCTCTTAGCACAAGTTCTTTGGTGGTTCTCATTCCTATTAGATATTGGACTAATTACTTATTTTACGATTCTATTATTGAAATCTAAAGAAAAAATTTACGCTACGCCATCTTGGACTGTACTTTATGTTGGAATTGCTGTTGCAGCTCTAACTTATCCTGTTGTAGGAATCATTCAAATAGCCTATGCAACAATTCTTTTTGGTTTTATCCTTACTTTTTATTTATACCCACGTATTTATAATGATTTAAATAAAAAGCCACTTCCTATAATATTATTAGGACAAGAAGGAATTTATTGTGCTCCTTTTTCTTTATTACTGGCATCATTAGTCCGTGTATGGGGACAACAGTTGCCAACATGGGGATTAATTATCATGATGATTGCATCTCAGTCATTTTTCTTATTGGTTTTAAGTCGGTTACCTTATATATTAAAACATGGATTCCAACCTGCCTTTTCAGCTTTAACATTCCCAACCATTGTTACAGCTACTTCACTGAAAATGGCTCAAGGAATTTTACAAATTTCTCTATTGAATTTATTCGTTACGATTGAAATACTCATTAGCTTAACAATCTTAATCTTCGTCTTATTTAGTTATCTAATCTGGATGAAAAAATCTTCAACCTAAAACAAGAAAAGAGGTAAACACTATTTTAAGTGTCTACCTCTTATTTTTATAAATTAACGTAAAGCTCCAATTGTACGAGCAATTTCTTCAAAACTACTATTTGGTTGGATTTCAAATGTTCCTGCCAAAATATTCTCTGCAATATTATTTTCTAATAAATAATCTACAAATTCTTTAGAATCAGTGATAACTCCCGCTTCTTTTAACTTACGAGCAACATCACTTGAAACTTCTCCACTCTCAACCGTAATTGTTACAGCTTTATCTGCAACTTTTGTAGTTGTTTTTGTTGTAGATTCAATTGTTTGTACAGATTGCGTTGTAGCAACTGTTGTTTCTTCCGTTGTTTTAACAGTATCCGTTACTAATGGTAAATGAACACTATCTAATTGACTTTTTAAAGAATCTGGAACAAATGGCCAAGCTACAGTTGTTAAAGCTAAAATAATAGCTGATAAAAGAAACGCAACACCTAAAGAGCGAAATTTTGTTTTACTCATATTACCCCTCCTTAATGTGATCCTGATTCAAAATAGCTATCAATCACTAATTGAACAGTTGAAACTGGAACATTTAATTGTTCAGCAATTTCTTCATAAGAAGCGCCATGACTAAATAAAGTTAGGATATGTTTACGAGTAATGCTGTGTAAATCTTCCTCTTCTTCTGGTTGTGAAATAGTTGGTTCAGTATATGTTGGTTGTGGCTCAAATACTGGTTTTTCTTCTTTCACTTCAAATCTTGGAGTGAAAGTTGGTTCTGGCTCGACAACCGGTTGTGGAATAAATGTAAATTCTGGTTCAGGTTGTGGAGTTTGTTCAACAGGAGCACGATAAATTGGTGTCCCTTCTAACTCTTGAATTTTTTTCTTTAAAGAATACACTTCTCGATTTAATTCTAATAAACCTTCGCTTAATTCATCTAATTCATCTTCATATTGATTGTCTTTTAAGAACAATGAAATGAATAAGAAAAATACAGCTAAAGCTAATAATGCTACTACTACGATCCAAACGTGCATTTTCTCACCTCATTAAAAATATATTTACCTCTATTGTAAAGAATGTTTGAAAAAATCGCAAGTTTATTTTATTACAAGCAGATTACATCTTTACTACTGTATCATAAATCCTAATAAAATAAGAAAATTGTATTTTCATGCATCTCTATTAATCTTGATGAATTTGTTTTTCTTTATGACTTAACACTAATAATTTTTGTCTTAAATCTTCTTCCATATTCGTTAATTCAACTTCCGCTTTTCTTCTTCTTGCTCTACCTTCTTGTTGAATCTTCAATGTTTCTTCTAATGTTTCAATTAAATCTTTTTGTGTTTTTTGTAATGTTTCTAAATCAATAATACCTCGTTCATTTTCACGAGCAGTTTCAATCGTAGAAATTTTCAACATTTCTGAATTTTTTTGAATTAATTGATTTGTTGTTTCTGACACTTGTCTTTGTGCCGTTACAGCATCTTTTTGACGTAATAATGTCATCGCAATCGCAATTTGATTTTTCCATAATGGAATAGTTGTTGTAATCGATGATTGAATTTTTTCAGCTAATGCTTGGTTTGTATTTTGAATTAAACGAATTTGTGGTGCTTGTTGAATCGTCATTTGTCTTGTTAATTTCAAGTCATGATTTCTTTTTTCTAGGCGGTCTAGGAATTGTTCTAAGTCATTTACAACTTGTACATCCATTTGGTCTCCTGTTACACGTGCTTTTTCTAAAGCTTCAGGAATTAATGTCTCTTGTAATTCCGCTAATTTTAATTCTCCAGCCGCAATATAAATATTTAATGCATCAAAGAAATCTTTATTCCGTTGATATAATTGTTCCAATGATAAATTATCATTTAATAATCCATTTTTTTCATGGTCTAAACGAATCGCAATTTTATCAACTTGTGATCCCACTTCTTGATATTTTGCTTGCATTTCATAAATACTCTTCTTAATTTTTCCAAAGAATTTTTGGAAGAATCCTTGATTTTCAGCTACTAAATCATTTGGGTCAGTTTCATTTAAACGCTCCATTAAGTCGTTTAAAATATCCCCAATTTCTCCAGTATCTTTTGCTTGTACATGAGAAAGCATTTGATGAGAAAATTCCCCTAATTGTTTTTGAGCTGCAGCTCCATAACTAATAATTGCTTGTAAATTTGTTTCATCAATTTGCTTTGCTAATGCACGAGCTTGTTCTTGATGTTTTTCATCCAATGTATCGATTAATTTCTTTGGACTTGCTTCTGTTTGTGTTGCTGGAAAATCGTGAGACACTTCTGATAATGGTGTTACACTCACTTGTTCTCCAAATGGATTTTGAATTAAATCTTCTACTGTTGTTTGTTTTTCTGTCATGTATATTTCCCCCTAAAAATCTTCAAACTCTTCTTTTTGAGATTGCTTTTGAATATATTCCTTTTCTAAATTTAAATCACTAAAATCTTGTGCTTGAAATTTTTGATAGTCAGCTTCAATCTGTAAACAACAGTCATCTATGAAGTCCATTGTTTGATCCAACATTTGGTAAGTTTCCTGTGTTTTAGAAATATGTTGTTCGATTTCAATATATTTTCCCATCATTTCTTCTAAACCTGGCAAATACGTATTTAAAAACTTATCAACGGCATGTAATCGTTCCGGATGTTGGACAATTTCCTTAAAATAATCTTTTAAAACGGTCACGATTTGATAACGATTCGCAATCGCTTCTAGTTTATTATTTTGTTTTGTATAAACTTCGATTTGTTGAATTTGAGTTTTTGCTCGATTCATCTTTTCTCTAAAGAAAGCAACATCGCTTTCTGTTAGACCTGCTTTTTCATAAATCTCTTGTTGTTTCTCTGATGGACCTTGTAATTCTTTTTCCTTATGTAAGTATGTTTTCCAATTTGGTGGATTCATTTCTTTACGGAATAGAACATAGAAAAATATTCCATAACATAATAAAATAAATAGAAACATTTCTGCAGAACTATGCATTCTTACAAAAACTCTTGAACTGACTGCTACAAAGAAAAATAGCTTAATCGCTTGAATAATATGTTTCTTCATAAGACTTCTCCTTTATCAACTCTCTTAGGCAAATTATAGCATATTCTCGTCCCACGACAATGGGACAAAAGTATGATTTCATATTTTTTCTAAATAAATACTATAGAAAAAATTTTGTAGCTAGTAAAGGACGCCAGCAGCTTCGCATTGCGAATCTCATGGCTAAAATTTGAGCCTTGGTCTCAAATTTTCCTCTAATAAAATCTGATATATCAGATTTTATTACTACTAGTACAAATTTTTTTCTATAGTATTTTTATCATTAGTAAATAATTT
>CALATC010000121.1 GCA_937891475.1 uncultured Granulicatella sp.
AAAGACATAGAGAAATAAGATCAACTTGTTCTCCCTCGGTAGGATATTAAGGCTAAAGCCTCCTACTGTCTTCGGTCGCATTCAACTAGAAAATAGTTTACAGGAACAAAAAGTACTTGTCAACTATTTTTTTGCATTTTTGAATATTTTTGCTTACTCTCCTAAAATTAGTTTTGTAAGTTCTTCAGAAGTCACAGCTCCAAAATATTCTGTTAACTCAAATGTATCCAGTACAGCTTTAATATCTCCTTCTACCATACGAACGCCAATCAATTGAGTTTCTACATCTTGAATTTCTCGTTTAGAGAAGAAATCTCCACGAATACTACATTTTGTAATTCTTCCTTGTTCTACTTCTAAGTATACTTGAATTGTTCCTGCTTTAAATCTTCCATCATGGTAGTCGCTATATTGTGGAGATTCTCCATAATTCCAGTCCCAATTTTTATACTTTTTAGCTGTCAATTCATCAATAGCTTTCCAGTCTTCTTCCGTTAATACATAACGTTTGGCTTCATCAATGGAATCAATTCCTAACAACTTACAAGTCATTAAGTTTTTAAACTCATCAATCGTAATATCTTGATATTCTGGTGCTAAATTCGGACGAATTGAACCTACTCTTGCTCTTGTAGATTGAATCCCTTTTGATTGTAATTTCTTTTTGTTTGGATTCAAAACTTTTTCCATTGCATCATAATCCACATCTAATAGTAAAGAATAACCTCCATAAACACGACCATTACTAATCGTCATCGCAGCTCCAGAAACTTTCTTCCCATCAATCGTTAAGTCATTTCGACCCGTTTTTTCTACTCCTGTCGCCCCTAATTCATGAAGAGCTTGAATTGCAGGAGCATATGTTCTTTCAAAATCTCCAAACACTCCATTATCTTGAATTAAATAACAAACATTTACAGCCCCTGAATCTACATATACGGCACCACCACCCGTATCTCTTCTAACGACTTGAATGTTATGTTCTTTTAAATATTGTTCATTTACTTCCGCCACTGTATTTTGGAATTTACCTATTTCCACTTTTGGATCACAGTAATAAGGGAATAAAATATCATCATCTAAAAATACATTTTGTTGCACATACACTTGCATTGCAAGAGCTACTGCTCCGTCTGTAACATACTTTCCATTTCTAATTGGTTCAATCAAATACATAAAGCTTTCCTTCTTCCTTTAATAATTGATGTGTTTCGTGTATTAATGTTGCAATATTATCTGATAATAGTAGGGTTCGATTTCGAATAGCTAACGGCACTCGATAATGTTTATGATTCATACTCACATAAACCGCATTTGGATTTTCTGTAACTTTCTTTTGGAATGGCGTTTTAATAAATTGTGGTGTTGTAAATCCAATTCCGATTTCTAAATAGACGACTTTCCCAGTTTCATATTGTTTCAAAAAGGCATCATAACGTGCTTTTTGTTCAAAGAAATCCGCAGACTCCACCATTCCTTTTTCAGCATTACGCTTATTAATCTCTAATGGTGCGCCACATTCTGGACAAAATGGTATTAATTCATAAGGGACTTTCATATCTTTTTGCTGAGCAATCATCTCTCGAATCAATTCATCTTTTCGATAAGTTTGCGGATGACAATGTTGACTACATTGTAACAATCCATATTCTCCTTGAATATGGAATACTTTTTCCATATCAAATCCTGCTACTTCAAAGGCATTATCTGCATTCGTTGTAATAATATGATAAGGTTTTGTTTCAAGCATTTCTTTCAAATCTACATAAGCCGCTCCCACTGGTTGATCTAAGTAGTTCAATGCAATAAAACGACTTTGAAAAGACCAGTACTCTTCCCAACTTGCAAATTGAAATAAACTTGCTTGTAACATGTCTAATAATTGATATTTTTCTATAAAATCTGGAAAAGCTGACTCAAAACGTTCCCCAATATAAGTGAACCCATCTGCAGCAGACATTCCTGCCCCAATTCCTACAACAATCGCATCTGCTTCTTCAAATAAACTTTTTAATTGTTGCGCTTGACTTTCCATCTCTTGTATCGGTGTAATCCACTCCACTGTTTCTCCTCCCTTCTATTTTATGATTGTAATAATTTCCCATAGGCCATTTGTTCTTCCTTTGTAAAAGTCGATAAAATAATCATTTCTGGAAAAGCATGTTGCTTAGACCAGTCTTTTACAATCGAAACTGCAATTGAAGCAGCCTCTTCTACCGGAAACCCAAATTGACCCGTTGAAATCCCACAAAAAGCAAGACTTTCTAACTTCATTTCTTCTGCTTTCTTCAAGCAACTGATATAACATTTCTCTAATAATTGTTTTCGAATGGTCGTAACTGGTTTTCCAGGTGGAATAAAAGGACCCACTGTATGAAATACATACTCACACGGCAAATGAAAACTTGGTGTCACCTTCACAGATCCAACAGGTTCTTTTTTTCCTTGAGTCAGTTGGATTTGATGACAACATTCTCTTAACTTGACTCCTGCAAATGTATGAATCGCATTATCAATACAACGATGATTTGGAATAAAACATCCTAACAAGTCACTATTCGCTGCATTTACAATAGCATCCACTTCTAAATGGCATAAGTCTCCATGATATAATTTGATTCTCTCTTCATTTGTATCTTGGCAACTTTCCATTCCGACAATCGCGCCCATGTGATATTGCTTTAAATAAGCCTCTTCCAGTTCTAAATAATGAGGATTCACATCACCAGCAGGTCGAACATTAACAAGCCCACGCCATATTTCTTCTAATTCTGGTTCTGATTTTTGAGATAAATCTGGAATAGCTTCCCCTTTTTCTTCCGTCAAAAAAGCAATCATTTGCTGTAATCGATAGATTTGCATGTTTTTATTCATCTTCTAATGCCATAAATTGCGCTTCATCAACATCTGTTAATACAACTAACCAATGTTCTTCTGGTTTTTCAGAGTTTAATAATGTTGGTTCATCTACTGCAGCTTTATTATATTCCACTACTTTTCCTCCAATTGGAGTCACAATAGACATTACTGTTTTTGAAGCTTCAATACTAACGATTTCTTCTTCAGCTTCTAACACTTCATCTTGGCTAAATTGAACAAACCCAATTGTACCCACATCATCTTGTAATTCTGGCGTCATACGAATCGTATAACGGTCTCCTTCTTTATCAATCCATAAAAAATTTGCAAATTTTCTCATTGTATTCTTCCTTTCTACTGATACAACTGCGCTAGTAATTCTAACGCACGTTTACGATTTTCAAATCCACCAACTAGTGGAATCATTAATAATTCATCTGGATTACAAACTTGGCATAATATATCCAGTTGTTCTTTTACCGCCCGTGAATCTCCAACAATTAACCGTTGACGATTGTCTTCGATTGTTTTTCTTTCTGTTGGAGTTACTTCTCTTGTTTCAACATCCTTTTTAGTTGGGAATGTTTCAAATTCACTAAAATCTTGTTTTCCTAACATCCATAAGTCTAATGCTTGAGCCATTTCTTCAGCTTTTTCTTCAGTATCTGCAATGACTACAAAAACTGCTAAAATAAAGCGTGATTCAGTCCCATTGACCGATTGAAACTCTTTACGATAAGCCGTCGATAATTCTTTTGCTAATACAAGAGGCTCTTGTGGAATATAAGGGAAAACGCCATAAACAAATCCTAAGCCATTTTTTGCAGCAATATGAACGGATTCTCCGCCCATTCCTAATAAAAATTGTTCCGGAACTCTCTTTGTATAAGGAACCGCAGCATTAGAGTGAAGCATTTCTTGTAAATCAGCTACCCATTCACCAAACTGAGGTTTCGTATAATGACTTTTCAAAGCCGTTGAAACAGATTTTGTTCCAATTGAATTTCCTAATCCAATATCAATTCTTCCTGGAAATAATACTTCTAATGAACGCATCACTTCTGCTACCTTATAAGGAGCGTAATGCAAGCCCATAATGCCACCTGAACCAACATGAATGCTCTTTGTTTGAGAAGCAATCGCTGGAATCACTACTTCAGGTGCACTAATCGATAGAGCATTTACTTCATGGTGTTCCGCAACCCAAAAACGTTCATAGCCTAATTCTTCTGCCAGTTTCGCTAATTGAATCGTCTCTTGAATGGCTTCTTCATTTGTCTTTCCAAAATCAACTACGCCATAATCCAGTACACTAATTTTCATCGACAGCTCTCTCCTTATAGTTCACTTCT
>CALATC010000122.1 GCA_937891475.1 uncultured Granulicatella sp.
AGTCTAGAATCTCCAAAGCAGAATCTTCAGTAGAAACATAATCAAGTTGATATTCCTCGCCGTGGCCATTCAAAGTGGGTAGAATAATACGGTATTCTTCTGACAAGATTCGTGCTTGACGAAGATAATTCCACCAAGAACTGCCACCACCATGTATCAGTAAAATAGGAGGCAAATTCTTATCACCAAATTCATGGAATTTCATGTTTAAACTCCTTACTGTAGGACTTTCACTAGCTAATTTTCCTTGTTCAATCAGCTCTTAAAAGCAGTACCACACACTCGACATAAAACGAGTGAACACTATGTATGCCAAGTGAACATGTATGTGGGAACATGTCTATAAACCTTTTGACGATAGCATAAGGTTATCGTTAAAAGGTATTACCCCGACAAACTGTGATTTACTCATTTCATTAAATCAGCTATTTCTTTCTTCCCATACGCCTTTACATTCTGAATTACATTCTGTTTCCTCTTGATTGATTCAAACAATGATATATCTAGTACATTTGCGAATTCTTCAAACTGAACCTGCCCGATTCTTCTTATTTCTTTAAGTTTCTCAGCATCTCTTACCTTTCTCTCTGCCTCACTTTTGGGGTATCCTTGTCCAAATGGCTCCGAGAAAAGAGCTTCTATTGTTCTTTCAAGATTTTCAGTACCTGACCATGTATAATTTTCACCTAATGGTAATGATATCGCATTTCCATTATTAATCTGAGCAAATAAATAGGCATCATTCGGTGTAGGTGCATATCCGCAAATGACATCAGGCATACTATTACAAGCAAGCATCATTCCTTGTCCGGAAGAACAGCCCGTAACAACGAAATCAACTGTCCTACTTGCCAACAAGATACCTATAAGAATAGAAATTTCTATATACGAGTATTTTTCATTTTCTTCCATCGTACAGCCAAAATTTATAACCTCAGATTTCTTTGGAGCATACTTTAATACAGCATCATAGATTATTTGATTTTTGGTCGCTTGCGAACTTGCTTGAATAACTCCGATTCTCATTCTTCCCCCCTTCAACTTCTAATTTAATTATTTCTTTTTCTTTGGTTTGGGTGCCGGTAATTCATTATATATTGAATTGAACAAGCCTTTATTTTCTACACTTCATTTATTCACTGGTTGCAACTTTTGACATCAAAACTACCGCCTCCACATGTCTTGACGGTTACTACCTATACTGTGAAACGAAATCAAAGCTGCTGAATATCCGTATTAAACTATTAAACGTAACTAATGCGAGTATTTACGGCTTCGTTAATATACAGTATTGTTACATCTATGCCAAGTTTCCGATAGTTAGTTCTTCTTTCTTTATTTAAATCTTTACAAATCCAACTAGCGAGAAGGGTTGTTTATCTCAAAACTCATTGAACCTTTGGTTCCTCGATTAGTATAATAATTTCCTTCTAGTTGATTTGGATTATCAATATCAAGAATTACCGTCCCATAATGTATAGGACTTTGCAATTCAGCCCTTGGGCTATTTAAATATGTATAAATTAATTTTTGTGTTCCATTATCATTGATAATTGATGCTGTAATGCTATGGCTCGAACTTTCACCCGTTTTAAACTTAACTTTAATAGTCGTAAATGACTGTTCAATAGTAAGTTCACAATTTCTTTCATTCTGATCATAGTCCGTCTTGAAACTACCTACATAATTCGCAAATAAAATTGGAACATTATGAATCTTAGATAGTAATGGCCACCGCCATGCTGTTTTTTCAAAAATAGCCATAATAATTGCTGTAACTGATATAGCTTCACCAATATACCCAATGGCTGAATATACCAATGCCAAAATATCAGATTTAAGATTCACTGCAATCTCTTGGCCACTTATTAACAATCTTAATAACAAGCAAATTGCAAAAACCCATATTGTAATATTCAAAAATTTTTTCTGCTGTTCATTCATAAGTTTTATTTATAATCCAAAAATTCAATCATTCTAACTAAAAAAGTTTTTGTATCCTGTAAATTCCATTTCTGCTCTGAACGAAAAAGGTAATACATTCCACTTACTTCAACCCAATTTAAATTCACTTGAGACACTATGTAATATAACGCTTGCTGTAACAACCCTGTGTAGCTATTACTATTGAAAAACATCTGTTCAGGTATATTCCAGACCAAACATTCTATCAAATATGAAGAAATGCGTTCGTTTGTCAATCCTAGCTCCTGCATCTCGTTCTTAATATGCTTCATAATCCTAACTAAATATTTATATTTATAGTGAGTAGATTTATTCTTAGAGATACCATTTTGTATATGAACTTTAGGATAATTAATTACTTCATAATTTCCGTTTGAGGTAAAAAATTTGATGCCTTCAACAAATTTTTCAGATGACCTGCTACCAATATATCTATAATTTCGATATTGAAAACATGGGACTACATCTGCATTTACGTGATATGAGTTAGAATTAATATTGATACACTTATTGCCAATAGAAACTGATTCTGCACCAAATTTTGAAATTAACGCTTTAATCACTTCGTTTTTAAATACATTAGCATTGGTGCTGCTACTAGAGTAATTATAGTCTAGGTCCGATAACCCATCTACATACTCACAATAAAATAAAGATTTCACCATGATACAGATATCAATGTCGCTATTTTTCTTTACATTCGTATTATTTGCATAAGAACCTTGGGCAAAAATTTCATATTCATACTTTGAAGAGAGCCCACTCCTTTCTATTGCATCTTTAATCATTCCAATAGTATTTTCAACCCGTGTTTCTTCAGTGGCAGATAACGGCTTAATCCATGATTGTAATGCTTCTTCAGAATATCTCATTATAAAACAACTCCATTTTAGTTTTTTGGTTAATTCATAAAAAGTAACCGATATTAAAAAAATCCTACATATAATTATACCACTAAACAAGAAAAAAGGCTGCAAACATAGTGAACTATACTATGCCTACAGCCTTATAAATCAACTTCTGTTCCTTCCAAAAATCTAACGGTTATCTGTCCATCCTCCGAAATCAAAATACTATCTAGTACCTGACACATCTCAAAGGAATCATATTCCCAACACTCCTTATTTATCAATTCAGCCAGTAACACACTGTAATGCTTTTCTAATAACTGGTTTTCTTCCAAGATCTTATTCCACTTTCCATGCAACAAATCCATATTCTCACTCAGTAGTTTAACTGCCATCATTACAGCTTTCTCTAGTGTTCCCTCATCGATATGGTTATTCTGACAACCAATCTGTCCCTTTACCTTATAACTGCCAAACTTTACGTTTGCCACGACTGGTCGTCCAGTTCTTACGTCCAAAAGCTGAACCGCATTCTGCACAGAACACCTTGGTAGTAAAAGGGTTGTCCTCATTTTGCATGATGTAGAAGAAATTGAAAAAGAAAATAGACTTCAGACAGCTATTGATGTTGTCAGAGAACAGTTTGGCTTTTTAGCCATACAAAAAGGAACCGTCCTAACTGAAGGTTCCTAAAATATTGAACGCAGTAAACTTATTGGCGGTCA
>CALATC010000123.1 GCA_937891475.1 uncultured Granulicatella sp.
ACTTGATGGAGTTTATCTTGACACTGGAAGATGAATTTAATATCGAAATCAGCGACGAAGAAATTGACCAACTCCAAAGTGTAGGAGATGTGGTAGAAGTCGTCAAAAGTAAAGAATAGCAAGAAGCAACATGCAAGTCGTGTTGCTTTTTTATTGTCAGGGAAAATAAAAAATTTAGAACTTTTAGTGGGAATTATGAATAGATAGATAAGGAAGAAAAAGAGGAGTGTTTATGTATGTGACTGGTTTTTATCCGTGGTTTATTAAGTTATTTTTTAAATAAAATTTAATTTAGTTGTTTATTTTCGAATAAATAAGTGAGAGGAAAAGGAAGGAGATTAGAAATGATTATTTCAGTTATTTATCCAATCTGGCTATTTAAGTGGCTTAGAGGCTAAACATTAAAGATATAACAAAACATAAAAATTGAGGAGAAAAAAGATGACAAATTTTGACAAAATGGAACAGAACTTTGTAGCTCTTACAGAAGAAGAGTTGGTGAATGTGGATGGAGGATTCTTTGGTCCTGTATTGTTTACTATTTGGGGAACAAAAGTATTAGTCGGCCATGCTCTATCAGCAGGTGTAGCAGTAGGTTTTGCTGCTCTAGCTGCTAATTAATAGATGAAGGAGATAGATAATGAATTATAACTTTGAAAATATGAAATCAGATGAATTGGAAAAAATTTCAGGTGGCTCTGTAGTAGGTGCTCTTGCGTTAGCATGGGGTGTAACCAAGGCGGTTGGAATCATTGGTGGTACAGCTGTTTCTGTTTACGTTGCAGGAAAAAGCGTTAAAGCAATAGGCGATTGGGGACTTTCAAGATTGCGATAATTTTTTAATACTTATGAGGTGGTGCAATGAAAAATGAAATAACTAGAGTAATAAAAATTGTTTTATTGTTTGTCTCTATGGCTATCATGAATTTGATGTTGCTTGGAATATTAGCTATGCTTGGTTTTTCTTTGACGGGCAGTGTGGATAGTTACCTCATGCCACCTTTATTTTCTACTCTTGTGTTGCTCTTCATTAACAAGATGATAACAAGGTTAGACAGACAGAAGGAAAAATAAGAGCTTGCTATGAAAAAATTTTTATTAGGTTTTGTTTTAACAGCTTACAGCATATTATTAATTTATTCTCTATTTAATTTAGAAAAGGTATCGTTGGAGAGCTGTATTTTGTTAGTAGCATTGACATACTATATTAATAAAAAAGAAACATTTAAACCCAAAGCGAATTATACTAATAATATTTTAGGAAGTGATTATCAGTTTACAGCAATGACAGAAAAAGAACGATAATCAATGAAAACAAGAACAGAGTAAAGAGTCTCGTAAAAGGTATATTATCTGATGTAGGTCTAGTTGCATGGGGTTACTCTATCTAAGATAAAACACTTTGGAGAAATCATAAATTTTCAAATAAAATTCAATTTAGTTGTACATTTTCGAATTGTTTTTCGAATAGATAAGTAAGAGGAAAAGGAAAGGAGTTTGCTTCATGTATCTACCAATTTTCTATTCATGGTACATTAAATTATTTTTTAAATAAAATTTAATTTAGTTGTACATTTTCGAATTGTTTTTCGAATAGATAAGTGAGAGAAAAAAGAAAGGAATAAAATAATGAAAGAACATTACTATGGATTTGTTGAGCTAACGTCGGAAGAATTGACCGATATTCAAGGTGGAGAAAATTGGACGAAGACCCTTGTAGATTGGTACATTGGATTTCGTAGAGGTTTAGGTTTTTAGGAGGATAAGCGATGAATGAAATGAATGATAAGTATACTGTTGAGGTATTAAAGGAAAGCGACTTAGCTTTGCTGGTGGGTGGTAGCAAGGAAAGTTATCAACGGGGTTTAATGGCGGGGTTAATTTTACGTCGTGCATTATTTGGATTTTAAGATAAGATTTAGAGAGTAAAGTTTATCTACAACAATGAATAGCATATATGAAAAATGAAACACAAATAACTACCTTCTTCAATCGTTAATAATCAAAAAAGAGAATAAGATGGAACAAATTAAAAATATGGAAGATAGTTTTCATGTAATGAGTTATGAGGAATTGGCCGATGTAGAAGGAGGCTTGTTGTTTGGTCTAGTAGTAGTTGGAGGAGTCGCAATTGCAGGAACATTTTTATTGGGTGCTGTAGATGGTGTTTCAGGAGCACATGCTAAGCGTCGTGGACGTTAACAGGGAAGGAAGAGCGCTAATGGAACGCATAATAGAAAGTTGGATTACTAGGGTAGAGAATTTTTACAGTTTGCAGTCAATTCCTGTAAAAGTATTAATTTTTATAGTTGGAGTAGTTGGGATTTATGCTTTAGGGACATTAATTTTAGGTCCTATTTATTGGGCAGGCCAGAAGTTTGGCGAAACAATTTACAATTATTTGTTTTAATAAAAAATTCGAATAGATAAGTGAGAAGAAAAAGGAAGGAGTCTAATTCATGTATCTACCAATTTTTTATACGTGGTTTACTAAATTATTTTTCAAATAAATTTAATTTAGTTGTACATTTTCGAATTATTTTTCGAATAGATAAGTGAGAAGAAAAAAGAAAGGAAGGAAAATAATGAAAGAACATTACTATGGATTTGTTGAGCTAACGTCGGAAGAATTGACCGATATTCAAGGTGGAGAAAATTGGACGAAGACCCTTGTAGATTGGTACATTGGATTTCGTAGAGGTTTAGGTTTTTAGGAGGATAAGCGATGAATGAAATGAATGATAAGTATACTGTTGAGGTATTAAAGGAAAGCGACTTAGCTTTGCTGGTGGGTGGTAGCAAGGAAAGTTATCAACGGGGTCTAATTACAGGTCTATTGTTACGTAGTGTATTTATTGGAACCCCGTTTTTTAGAAGATAAGATTTAGAAAAAATAGAACAAGAGGAGAAAAAAGATGACAAATTTTGACAAAATGGAACAGAACTTTGTAGCTCTTACAGAAGAAGAGTTGATGAATGTGGATGGGGGGATTGCTTGGGAGGTAGTCTCTGTGGGTATTGCAATTGGTTGGGGGATTTACCAAGTTGGTGAAGCTGCTGGTAAAACATTCTACTATATTACTCATCCATAGTTTTTGATAAATATGAGCAAGAAAACATTTTGGATTATACTACTCGTTATTACAATTGTGGTGACTGCCGTTGGTTTAGGATTGTCTGCATATAATTATTATGTTTTTGATAGACCTTTTTTCAATAGTACTACTAAAGGACTGTTATCTGCATTTGTTATGAGTGTATTGATGATTATTATTGGTGTATTAAAAGAAAACTAATTTTTATTATTAAAATGGAGGATAAATATGTCAAATTTACAAACTATTGAACAAAATTATACTACGTTAAGTGATATTGAATTGCAAGAAGTTGATGGTGGAGGAGTGTTACTTTTGGTTGGTGGTGGTATTTTGGCTGTCGGACTATTAGCTTGGGGTGCGTATAATGGTTATCAGTCGGCATCACGAGGTGGATAAAAGGATGGTAGATTGTTTTTTAGTAAATAGGAGTCTACCATGAAAGAATACTTATTAGGTTTTGCTGAGGGTTATTTTATCGTATCGCTCATAATCTACATCGCAACGTATTTGATTTTGAAAAATCCGATCAATACCCTATTTTATCTAGAAATTTACCCTGTTTTATTTGGGCTCTTTTATCTAGGCTATAAGGCCAATAAAAAGCAAGTAGAGTGAGCAGTTAAGAATGACTTGTTAGTCTGCGCTGAAAATGGTTAGGGTAGAATCTAAGAATGCATCACATTGGAATTTAAAAGGAGTAACGATGAATCGTAATTTAGAACGGTGTTATCTATTCTGACTGTGAATAGATCATACCAGAGGCGGCTTATACTCTTCGAAAATCAAATTCAAACCACGTCAACGTCGCCTTGCCGTACTCA
>CALATC010000124.1 GCA_937891475.1 uncultured Granulicatella sp.
TTCATGCGCTCACCTCTTTCTTCGTTTTATTGCCATATCTATAGTACAAGTTTCTCTTTCTACTTTCAATCATTTCAAAGAAAAAAGGCTGGAGTTTCTCCAACCTTTTAACGTAATATTTCAATGACATCTTTATTTGCAGCAGACTTAGCAGGAAATACGCTAAATACAATTCCGATAAAGACAGATACTCCAACTGTTAAAGCTACTGCTGTCCAGTCGGTATAAATTTTAAATGGTAAGAAATTCGAAATCAGCATTGCAATTAACACACCTGTGACATATCCGATAATTCCACCGATAGAAGTAATCATAATTCCTTCTAATAAAAATTGTAATTGAATCGAACCTTTAGTAGCTCCCATTGCACGACGAATCCCAATTTCTTTTGTTCGCTCAGACACTGAAATATACATCATATTCATCACTCCTACACCTGCAATGAATAAAGAAATTCCGGCTACTGCTGAAACGAAATATGTTAATCCATCTAACACTTTTCCAATAATATCCATTTGAGCCCCTACGTCAATAAAAGTATATTTCCCTGAAGTATGTTTTGAACCCACTTCATTCAAATGAGTTTCCACTTTTTTACCAACATCTTTTGCGACATAGCCTGGTTTAACAAATACTTTTAGTCCATTCACGTTTTCTTCTTTTTTATGATAATGTTGATGAGTAGTAGCTGGAATATGGACGGCTTTATAAGGATCTGCACCAGTAAAAATGGCTTGCAGCGCATCAACTTTACTAGTTGGCTTCACACCTTTAATATAATACACTTCTCCATCAATCGTTACCCCATGTCCTAGTGCTTGTTTTGGACTAGCAAATAACAATTCTGCTAACTCTTCATCGATAATCGCTACTTTTTTATTCGCATCAATATCTACTTGGGAAATGTTTTCTCCAACCGTCAAAGATTCTTTTGTTGCAGATTTTTCTAATCCAAGTACAACATGTTCTGTCGATTTCTTTGTTGGAATCGAAACACCGAAAATATAATTTTGTTCCTTTGTTTCAGGAATTTCTGTTCCCGAAACTCCTTCAATACTTTCTACACCAATACGGTCTTGTTTTGAAAAAGCTTTTTCTACTTTTCGAACAGATTGTGGATTATCAGGTTGATAGAAAAATTGTACAGTGACTTTCCCATTATCTTCACCAGCTAATCCTGAAACAGCCATTTTTTGGAATCCTTTCCCCAGACTCATAATCGTAATAACAGCTGCAATTCCGATAATAATTCCTAACATCGTTAAAATCGTACGACGAGCATTTCCTTTTAAAGAATGCAGAGCGGATCCTAATAATACACTAAATTTCATGTGGAATCCCCTCCTTTTGTTCATGAATCACTCCATCAATTACATGGATAACTCGAGAACAATACTTCGTCAATGTCGGATCATGTGTCACCATTACAATTGTTACACCATCTTCACGATTTAAACGATATAAAATATCCATAATACTGGCAGAAGTTTTACTATCTAATGCTCCTGTTGGTTCATCAGCAATAATGAATTTTGGACTATTCACTAATGCCCGAGCAATTGCCACTCTTTGTTTTTGACCACCTGAAAGATGGCGAGGATATTTTTCTAACTTATCTCCTAGTCCTACTTTTTCTAGCGCTTGCTTTACTTTTGTATGAGTTTGGCGTGGCGTTAACCCACGATATAATAAAGGTAGACGAACATTTTCTTCGACTGTTGCTTGTTCAATTAAGTTGAAATCTTGAAAAACAAATCCAACGGTAGAATTGCGTACTTTGGAAATTTGATTATCACTCAAATTGGAAACAGACTCATCATTAAAAGAATATTTTCCTTCATATTTAGAATCTAGGAATCCTAATATATTAATGAGGGTAGATTTCCCAGAACCAGAAGGTCCCATTATTCCAACAAATTCTCCTTGAGTAATACGGACAGTCACATCATTTAATACATGTAACTGCTCATCTCCAACTTTATAATATTTATGAATATGTTCTAGTTTAATCATGGGACTTCACCGACTCTTCCAATTGTGTAGAAGACACCGCTGCTCCATCTGTAATGTCTGAATCTGGATTTGCAATCACTTTATCTCCAATACTTAATCCTTCTTGAACAATCCATTGGAATCCTTTTTTCACACGTTTGATATTTTTACGTTTAGCTACACCATTATCATATAAGTAAACATATTCTTGTTCTCCATCTTTTTGAATCGCTTGTTCTGTTAATACTAAGCCTTTTTGAGGGATTTTTACTTGAACAGTAAATCCATTTGGAAGAGAAATTTCTGGTTTTACAATTACATCATAACGAGCAACACTATGACCTCCACCACTAGAAGCTGCACTTGGAGAAGTTGGCAAAGATGGTACTGGATTAGCACCACTTCCTGACGGATCAGTAGAAACAAATGAAATCGTTCCTTTAATCTCTCTATCTTGAGCTTTCACATAGATTGTTACAGAAGCTCCCTTTTCAACTGATTCATAATCATATTCAGAAACAGTTGTTTTCGCTTCGCTATCTTTACTTGTAATTTTAATGAAGGCTAATTGTACATTTGTTTTTCCTTCTGGATTAATGCTAATGGTTCCTGCAATATCTGCTGTTACACTTGAACTTGTTTTTTTAGAAAGACGTTCGATTTTTGTGTTTACATCTTCAATATTATTATTCATATCACGAATCGCTTTTTGAGTACCCTCGATTGCTTGATCAAAGGCTGTCGTATCCATAGCTCCTACATGAGCTGTTTGATTCGTAGCACCTTGTTGATTTTGAGCAGGGACTTCTTTTTCTAACTCTTGTTTTGCTTGAGCTTTACGATTCTTTTGTGTTTCTAATTCTTGATATAGACGATCACGTTCAGCAACTAGACGACTCACTTGTCGATTTAAATCGGCAACTTCGTCACTAAGCGTTTCATTATCATATTCAAATAGCACATCGCCTGCTTCTACTTCTTGACCATCTGTTACTTTTACTTGAGCAACTTGCCCTTTTTGAGGGTCCACATGATAGCTTTGCTCTTTAGCCGTTTCAATATTTCCATCTAATACTAAAGGTTCCTGTTCTGTTAACTCCATAATTGTATAATGGTGTTCTTCTTTCTTTTCAGGAGAGCGTAATTTTAAAAATCCTAATACGATTACAATAACAGCTCCTAATACCATTACGCTAATCATGCTCCATTTTAATGTTTTACTCATTCATAACTCTCCTTAACGTTTCGCTACTTCTTGTGCCCATTTTTGATAAGTCACATATAACCATGCAAGTACTCCAGCAATAATGGCAGGAATAACAAAAGTAGTTACACTGAATTTTTGATGATTGAAAATATTACTAGCAATTTGCATTAAAATCGAAAAGACGTGAATTCCAATCGCATAAAAGAATAAATTCTTATCTGGTAATGCTTGAGTTTTAGCACTCTTTCCAATTTTGTG
>CALATC010000125.1 GCA_937891475.1 uncultured Granulicatella sp.
ACTGTTGGCAATCCAATCGAATTTCCTACCACACGAGGATAAATAAAATTCCCCTCAATTAACTGTAATCCATAGAAAACACCAATCGAAATTAACGCTTGAATCGGACTTACTGTAAAAATGAAAACAGCTCCTAACATACAAGCTGAAAATGGACCAATATACGGAATAAACGACAGCACCCCTGCCAATACACCCGTAATTGCTGCATAAGGTAATTGAAACACACTGTAAGTAATAAAAACTAATGACCCAATAATCATCGCTTCAATTAATTGTCCCATTAAAAATTTATCATATGTTTCTAAAGTAATTTCGCCGATATATCGAACAAGTTTAAACCTTTTTTCAGAAATACATACTTTTAACAAACGAGTGATTAAATATTGTAATTGCTCTTTACTTCCTAAAATATTTAACATTAAAAATACAGCCATTAAAATTGTAAATACGTTCGAGAAAATGCCTGTAATATTAGAAGTAAACCCACCTAACAACGATACAATACTAGAAACAATATTACTTTGATTAATAAAGCCTGTAATTCGTTCTACATCCGTTGCTTTTAACCATCCTGAATTTTGTATCCAATTTACCGAAAAGTCCATTAAATAATTAAAACTTTCTCCTATTTGAACAACTGTTTTCGCTAAGGTTGGAACAATAATCCAAGAAATAGCCACCACAATCGCAATAAAAATAAATAGTACTCCTAAAATAGCAATACTTCGTCTGAAAGTCTTTGGTACTTTAATCTTTTCTAATTGTTTTTCCATATGTTTCATTGGAACATTAAAAATAAACGCCATTAATAATCCTAAAACAATTGGAGATAACATCCCTAAAAAAGTATTTACTCCTGCATATAAATGACTAATATTTAATACGAAAAATAAACTCGTTGCTGCAACTGCAATTAATATTAATTGTTGTTTAAAATTTTTCTCCATTACTTATCTCCATTTTTCTATAATTTCTCTTGAATTTCTTCCATTAAAGCTTCACATCCTAAACAAACATCTTGATACGTTTGCTCAAAATCTCCTGTATACCATGGATCTGCAATATCTCGATTGCTTCCTGCAAAACTTAATAAAGACGCAATTTTTGCATCAGTCTTCCCTTGCATCATTCGCCTTATATTCATCATATTTTCCGAATCCATTCCAATGATGTAATCCGCATCGGCATCTACTGAAGATAATTGTCTCGAATACATTCCATCTGTCGAAATTCCTACTTTTGCTAATTGTTTTCTAGTACCAGAGTGAACAGGATTTCCTTGTTCCCAAGAACTTGTTGCTGCAGAATCAATAATGACTTGTTGTTCTAACCCTCTATCTTTTACCATTTGTCTAAACACAGCTTCTGCCATCGGTGAACGGCAAATATTTCCTAAACATACAAATACAACTTTCATCTGCAACTCTCCTTTTCTCTTTCTGCCAGTATATCATATTTTAGAAAAATTGTCCTTTTCAAATCCATAACAAAAAGCACACGAAAGACTGTTTTGTTGTCTTTCGTGTGCTACGGATTAATCTAATTTAAAATAAGATAAATGACATAATTAACATAAATACTACACCAACAATCATTGGGACAGATGTTCTCTTAACAATATCTAACGGTTCTTGTTTAGTACTACCAGCAACAATCATAACAACTGCTGCAACAGGAGATACTGCGCGTAATAAGTTCCCTGCTAATCCCATTGGAACTGTAACGGCATATGGACTAATATGAGCTGCAGTAGCTAAAGGAACCATTAGAGGAACCATTGCAAAGAAAAGTGCTGTACCACTACCACTTAATAATACAATTATTGCTGTAAAGATAACTAAAATCAATGGTAGTAATATTCCTGATGCACTAGTATTTTCCATGGATTTTTGAAGAACTGAAATGATGCCTATTCCTTTTAATCCACTAACAAAAACAGATGCTGCAATTAATAGTATTACAATTCCCATAGAATTACCCATTCCTTTAAAGAAGAAATCTACATTATCAAATGTTTCTTTAATATTTTTTGTTCTTAGTAATTCACAAATAATTGCAATAACAAAGGAAATAATTGCCACAATTTCAACTGAAACTTTTAAATTTGTTCCTAGTAAAGAGTTAACTCCAAAAATCACTAACATAATCAAAATTGGCAACAATGGTAAACATGCATAGACAAATTTAGTGAAACCTGTAAACATTTTTTTACTTTCATCCACAGAAGAATCTAAAACATAATCAATTTCACTAAATTGAATTGATCTATCACAATATTTTTGCCATAAATAATGTGCAAGAGCCATAACTAATAGTGTTGGGACAGAAATAATCGCATGATAGTTAAAAACATATTCTGCCACAGGAATTCCTAATTCTTGAGCAATAGCAACATTATCTGATCCCAACGGAGTAGGCATTACTGTTGCAGTTGTAGCAATAACTGCTGCTGCTGTTAATGGGCTCATTTTTGATTTTACTAATACTGGATACAAAGTAGCTAATAAAATTATAGCTAAATTCGAAGCACTTGGAATTACTAAAGATAATAAGTTACCTAACAAGAACACTACTGGAACTAAAAAATAAGATGATTTTACATGCTTTAATGGAGATGTTAAAACATTTACAGTTACTTCATTTGCTCCTATTTTATTCATATAGGCAGTATAACCACCCAAAATCAAAATGACTAATCCTGCTCCAGAAAGAGTTGATTTAAATTGGTTTACAACCGAAGTAAGTGGGTCAATAAATGCATTAACAGGTTCTTTAATTACTGGAATTCCTGTTAACGAAGCGATATATAAAAGTAATATACCTATTCCTAACATTGCAACTTTAATGTCTGCTTTTTTTAATAATAAATAAGTAACTAGGCCCACCGAACAAATTCCTAATAAAATTGTAACAATTGTACTCATAATATTCCTCCTTATCCTACTTTACATTTTTCTACTGCTGATACAAACCACTTTCTAAATTCATCAGCATTAACATCTATGGCAACAATCGCATTTTCTTCTTTACCCATTTTTTTATTTATATCAATTAAAGAAGCGCCCTGAGTAAATTCTCCTTTAGTTTCTATTGTGACATACTCACTAGACAATTGATATATTTCTGGTGCTAACAAATATGCAATAGCAGTGCTATCATACATCTTTAATCCTGTAGAAAAACTACCTCCTCTATATCGTTTAAATAGTGAATAAAACATATCTCCTGTAGGATTTAACTCTTTTATTTTTTCTGAAATTTCAGGATAAATTAATGCCTCCTTACCAATTTCTAAAGGACAAATCACTTTAGATACTGGAAAATCCATAACAATTTTTGCCGCTTCTGGATCAAAATGAAAATTATATTCAGAATATACCCCTGAATTACCTCTTCCAATGGCTCCCCCCATAATAACAATTTCCTTAACCTTTTCCAGATCATCTGGATAAGAATTTATTAATAAAGCTATATTTGTTAATGGTCCAATACAAACTAATGTAATCTCTTTATTACTTTGTATCACTTGATGCATTGCTTCAACTGCAGTTATATCCATTAATAAACTTTTATCAGGTTCTGGGAAGTCATATCCTTCCATACCAGTCTTACCATGCACAGATTCAACTGACATCGCTGTTTTTAATAATGGTTTTTTGGCACCTTTAGCTACAGGAACTTTTTTGTTTAAAAATTTTAATAATTTCAAGGCATTAATAGTTACATTTTCTAATCCAACATTTCCTGCTACAGTTGTAATTAATTGAACGTCCAATTCTTTCGCATATAATGCTATTGCAATCGCAACTGCATCATCTATCCCAGGATCTGTATCAATAATAATTTTTCTCGTCATTTTACATTTTCTCCTCTATTTCCTCTAATGTTGGTACATAATCATGTGCATTTTCTCTTTCACATGCTAAAGCACCAGCCACTACCGAATATTGTATAATTTTTTCGATATTTTCTTCTTCTAACAATTTATATACAAACATTCCAAGAAAAGTGTCTCCCGCACCAGTTGTATCTACTACATTTACTCCAATCGAAGGTAATAACCCGTTTAAATTATTAGTTGAATAAAAAGCACCTTTTTCACCTAATGTGATAACAATATTTTTTACTCCACACTCGTGCAGTTTGTTAGATGCAATTCTACAATTTTCTATATTTTCTGGATACTCTCCTGTTAGTAATTCTGCTTCAGATTGATTTAATATTAAATAATCAATTTCTTTTAATATTTCTTTTGGTATTCTTTTTGCCGGTGCTGGATTAACTACTACTATCATATTTTTCTTTTTAGCTAATTTTATAGCATACCAAATAGTTTCTAGCGGAATTTCAAATTGAACTAATAAAATATCATTCATATTTCCATCAATAAATTTCTCAACATCTTGTTTAGAAACATTGTTATTAGCACCAGGAGCTAACAATATTCTATTGTCCATATTTTCATATATTATAATTGCTCTTCCGGTATAGGCAGTTGTATCCTTAATAATACTTTCAACATTAACTCCATTTTTTCTCATTTCATTTATTGCTTCTTCACCTTGAATTTCATTACCTACTCTTCCCAAAAAAAGAGTTGATGCTCCTAGTGAAGCTGCAACAATCGCTTGATTTGCTCCCTTCCCTCCAAAACTAATATGATAATTTTTACCATGTTTTGTTTCACCAGCTTTTGGAATACTATCAATACTAATTTTTTCATCAATATTAATACTACCTACAACATATATTTTATTTTTCAACAAACATCACCATACCACTTCCAAACGTACCATTCGGTCGTTTTATAAATCCAAATCGTTCATAAAAGTTTTCTGTTCCACTCGTACTCATTAAACCAATATATGCATGATCACATCCTATCTTTTTAATTTGATTTAACAAATTCATTACTAATAATGTACCTACCCCCTTATTTTGAAATTCTGGATGGACAATTATATCTTTTAAAAAGAACACAATTCTTCCATCGCCTACAACTCTTCCTATTCCAACTAATTTATCTTTTGAATAAATTTTAATATTAATAATATCCTTTTCTAGAGCAAGCCTCACATCATTATATTCATACGGATAAAAGTTAACCAATTTATGCATTTCTAAATATTCCGTTGCAGTTAAAGCATTATATATAATTCTCAATCTTATCACTCCTAACTTTAACTTTTGGTTAAACGTTTAACCTATTTTGTGATTTTATTATGCACCTTTTTGTTAGCGTTGTCAATTCTAAATTAAAAAATGAGCACATAATTCTTATGCACTCATTCGTTTTATAAATATGGTTTTAAATAAATTGTCTCTGTATAATCCCCTTCTTCTAAGGTTCTCTGTAACATTTTAACCGCTTCTTCTGCTAGTTGATTGATATTTTGATTTACAGAAGGTAATTGTATCCCAAACATTTCGGCATATTTTAAATTATCATATCCTATTATTTGAAAATCACTTATTTTTTTTATTTTATTAGCACTTAATATCCCATATGCCATTAAATCATTAAAACAAAAAATCCCACTATTTTCTTTTAAAATATCTGTTTCCATTCCTATTTTCATTCCAGATTCATAATGAAAATCACCTTCAAAATAATTAACTTTTATTCCCTTATCCGAATTCTCCAATGCATCTTTTACTCCTTTTAAACGTTCATTAGAAATAAAAGATGTTTTTTTCCCTGTAACTATTGATAGTTCCTTAACTCCTTTTTTTAACAATAAACTAGTTGCCAGGAAGCCTCCTAATCTATTATCCGAGACAACTTGTCCTTTAGAAATACCTGTTACAAAACGGTCGACAAAAACTATTGCAGAATCTATTTTCATTATAAAATCTCTAAATTCTTGTAAATGTAAGTACGTTTCGTTTGCTACACAAATAATAATTCCATCTACTTGTCTTTCTAGAAATTCATTAATATGATTGATATCATTTTTAAAAATATCATTACTATTAGCAATTAATATTGAGTACCCTTTAGTACTCATTTCACGTTCAATAATTCTAACTAATTTAGAAAAAAACGGATTTTCAATATCTGGAATTAGTACCCCTATTGTTTTTGTTGGTGTCCCTAATAAACTTCTAGCTATTTTATTTGGTCTATAATTTAATTCTTTTGCTATTTTTTTTACTTCTTGTTTTTTGGCTTCAGATATTCTTGAGGGTTTATCATTTAAAATAATAGAAACCGCAGCTGGGGAAATATTTGCAAGTTTTGCAATATCTTTTAAAGTTACATTGGACATTTCATCCCTCCATCTCTCTATTATTTTTATCTTATTGTAATGTTTTTTTCTATTTTTAACAATAAATTTCGTAGCTACATATTTAAAAATCGCCTTTCCTCAAAACGAAAAGGCGATTTAACTTCATTATTCCACTGTAACAGATTTTGCTAAGTTTCTTGGTTTATCAACATCTAATCCTTTACCAAGAGATGTGTAATAAGCAATCAATTGTGTCACAACAACACTTAAAATTGGTGCTAATTCCATTTGTACTTTTGGTAATACGATATCGTCTCCTTCACGTTCGCTTCCTTCCATGGCAATAACCATTGTTTTAGCTCCACGTGCTTTTACTTCTTCGATATTTCCTCTTGTATGGCTTGCAACTACTGGTTCACTTAATAAAGCAATAACTGGTGTGCCTTCTTCGATTAAGGCAATTGTACCATGTTTTAATTCTCCAGCTGCGAAACTTTCAGTTTGTACATATGAAATTTCTTTTAATTTCAATGCTGCTTCCATTGCTACATAATAATCTAAATGACGACCAATATAGAATGCATTCGCTGTATCTAATAAGTTTTGATCCACTAATTCTTTTACAACAGATTTTTCGTCTAATACACCTTCGATTGCAGAAGCAATAACGGCTAATTCATGACTCATATCAAATGTTTGAGGACGACCTTTTGTGCGACGTAAAACTTCTGCTAATACTGCCATTACTGTAATTTGTGCTGTATAAGCTTTTGTTGAAGCTACTGCAATTTCTGGTCCTGCATGAAGTAATAATGTATAAGTTGCTTCACGAGATAAAGTCGAACCTTTAACATTTGTAATCGTTAATGAAGGGTAACCTTTTTCATTCACTTTTACTAATGCTTGACGGCTATCTGCTGTTTCTCCACTTTGTGTTAAGAAAATAAAGAATGGTTTTTCAGATAAAATTGGTTGATGATATGCAAATTCACTTGCTAAAAATACTTCAACAGGAATTCCTGCTAATTGTTCTAATAAATATTTTCCAATCCATCCAGCATGGTAACTTGTCCCACAAGCTACAACGTAAACACGATCACTTTGTCCAATTTCTTCTAATAATTCACTAGGAACTTCTAATTCACCAGCTTCATTTGTATATTCTTTAATAATACGACGTAATACGGCAGGTTGTTCATCCATTTCTTTTAACATGTAATGAGGATAAGCACCTTTTTCAATATCATCTGCATCTAATTCTGCTTTAAATGGTACACGTTCCACTGCTTTTCCATCAATTGTTTCAATTTCCACTTTGTCTTTTGTAATGGTAATTAATTCTTCATCTTTAATTTCTAAGTAAGTATCCGTTTGAGAAATAGTTGCCATAGCATCTGAACAAATAACATTGAATCCATTTCCTACTCCAACTAATAATGGACTTTTATGTTTTGCGGCATATAATACTCCTGGAGCTTGTTCATCTAATAAACCGAATGCAAATGATCCACGAATTTCTTTTAACGCACGACGGAAAGCTTCTTTACCAGATAAACCTTCTTTTTCTGCAAAATATTCTACTAAGTTCACTGCAACTTCTGTATCTGTTTGAGATTGGAAGTTTACATGTGATAAATAAGTTTCTTTTAATTCAGAGAAGTTTTCGATTACTCCATTATGAACTAAAGTAAAACGTCCATTTTGAGAACGATGTGGGTGAGCATTATTTTCTGTTGCTGGTCCATGAGTTGCCCAACGAGTATGCCCAATTCCTGCAAAAGCAGGAACTGATTCATCCACTGCTTCACGCAAGTTGGCAATACGTCCTACTTTTTTTACTAATTGTGTTGTACCATCAGCATCTGCGATAAATAATCCTGCTGAATCATATCCACGATATTCTAATTTTTCTAATCCATCTAAAATGACCGTTTGAATACGGTTATCTCCAATACATCCTACAATTCCACACATATATATAGTCTCCTTTAATGAAGGGTTTCCTTCAAACAAATTTTTCATTGTTTCTGGTGCATGCAAAAATTTTGTATCCCCGCAGAGATTTTTGTATATTGCTGTAGACTGCACTGCCTTGAGTCACCCGCCGAATATTTCGATAAACTCAATCCTCGTCACTTATCATTCTTAGTGATAAGCCTGGCGCTATCCTATGTTGCTACCTTTCTTAACTATTTATTTTCAGAAACATGACTAATCATACACGATTTTGTACTTATTTGTCAAAACTCTCGAATTTTATATTTAATTTTATATATTTTTGTACGCAAAAAAGCCATAAGTCACGCATTCATAACTTATGGCCTTGATTACTTAAATCAGAATTCTTTATACACGAGTAAGGGGAAATCTTACTATTAGAACTCCGCAAGAATATTATAGTTTTCCTCTAACCATTGTTCGTCATTGAGATGTCTCTTACCTACAAAGTGTCCAATCGATAATTCATAAGGAACATCAGAGTTTTTATATTTCACTCGTAAGTAATATTCTCCAATTCCTTTATAACTCTTCTTAAACTTACGAATACCACGAATTTTATTCAATGATTCAAAATAAAATTCATCCGCATGAATAATAATATGCCCTTTATAAACTAATAAAGCAAAATCCTTTGAAACATACTCGGCGTTTTCCACTAAAAGATTCATATGACCTTGAACTTCTGGGAACAGTTCGAATAATTCTTTATAATTCTTATAGTTATGATAAATAATTTTTCCAGATGCTACTAAAAATCCTAATCCCACAATAAGAAAAATTAAATCTTTTCCCATTTCAATCCATAAATCAAACTTATCAAATTCATCAAAATAGATGTCTGTTCTTAGGAATGATACCTGATAGATATACCCTAAAATTGTATCATTTTTCGCTTCTCTTTCTTTTTTCTTCGCTAAATTACTTTGTTGAAAAACAGCTTCAAAATCCTGCTGCATTTCCGGAGAAATCTTTACTATTTTTCTTCCTCTTCTTCCTCGTGTAATTTCAGGGATAACTCTTATTTTTAATAAAAATAATTTATTTTCAAATGGTCTTGCTTTTGGCAGTTTGCTAGCTTCCTCTGCCATTTCGTCTAATTTAGCATTCCCTGATTTTAACATATGATAGCCTAATTCATCTTCTATGATATAAAAGACTTCGTGTTCATTTGGTAATTCTACTTTTTCGATATCATAAATTCGAACTACTTGAACCTCATCTGTTTCCTTTTCATTAAAAGTCTGATTAATATAAATCTCTTCAATTGGTTCAGTATAACTAACAACATTTTTTAGCATAGTAATAGAAGATATGAAAATGGTAACCAAACTAAAGAGCAAATATAATCTTGCCCCTTTTGTAATCCTTTTTTTTACTTTCATTTCTAACTCCTTTTTATTTGGAACATTTCGTTTCATTTAGCAATAGTTTACTCTAAATACTATTAAAATACTACTTTTTTCGAACAAAAAAGGCGAGATTTCTCTCGCCTTTTAAATCTCTTCTCTGATTAAGATTAAGCTTTACCAGTTGAACCGAAGATATCCATTGTTTCTTTAGTGATTTTAACAATTGCATCAAAACCAGGTTTGATGATTTTACGTGGGTCATAAACTTCAGCGTCTGCATTTAATTTAGCACGAACTGCTGCAGTCCATTGTTGTTGTAATTCAGTGTTAACATTGATTTTAGCATGTCCACGTTCGATTGCTTTTTTGATTTGATATTCTGGAATACCTGATCCACCGTGTAATACTAATGGAGCACCAGTAGCTTCAGAAATAGCTAACATTTCGTCAAATCCTAATACAGGTTCACCTGCATAAGTTCCGTGAACTGAACCTAAAGCTGCTGCTAAAGCATCAATACCTGCTTCTTTAACCATACGTTCACATTCGTGTAAGTCAGCATATTTAATTCCGCCTGTTACGCCATCTTCAGTACCACCTACAGTACCTACTTCAGCTTCTACAGAAACACCTTTTGGATGTGCATAAGCTACAACTTCTTTAGATAATTCAATGTTTTCATCAATTGGATAATGAGAGTGGTCAAACATTACTGAGCTGAAACCAGCATCAATATATTTTTTACATACATCTACAGATGAACCATGGTCTAAGTGTAATGCAACTGGGACTGTGATATCCATAGTTTCTAATAATGCATTTACCATAGCTGCAACTACTAATGGGCCACCCATGTATTTACCAGCACCTTCAGATACTCCTAAGATGATTGGTGATTTTGCTTCTTGAGCAGCAGTTAGAACAGCTTGTGTCCATTCTAAGTTATTGATGTTGAATTGACCTACGGCATATTTACCTTCTTTAGCTTTGTTCAACATTTCTGTCATACTTACTAAACGACTCATTTAAAATTTCCTCCTTATACTAGTTTCCTAGTATTTATTTTTACGTTGCTATTATACCCCAAAATTCGTTCGATAGCTAGTTATTTAGAATATTATTATGAAATAATTTCATAATCTATTTTTCTTTTCATAATATTTCATATATTATCATTTCAATAAATATAAGAATTTTCTTAGAATTTTTATAGAAATTTTCCTAATTTGTTTTATAATAGTGATAGTATAAACAATTTGGGAGGGATTAATATGAACCAACGTCAAAACAGTTCATATCATAAACGTGCAGTTAGAGAAGCACGTTTCGCAAAACTATTATTTGCTTTTATCGCAATAGCCTCACTCGCTATTGTCATTTTCATTTTAAATATTCCATCAATTATTAATAATGAAAATAAGCTATTAACTAAAAATGTATCTACAAATCAGCAAAGTTCTTCAACCGCTTCAGAAGATAAGGAAGTCCATACCGCTAGAATTACAGCTAGTGGAGATATGCTATATCATGACATTGTTTATGGAAGTGCCTTTGATGGACAAAACTATGATTTCAAAAATGATTACGAGCAAATTACTCCACTCGTTTCTTCAGCTGATTTAGCTCTTGGAGACTTTGAAGGTACGATTAATCCAGATAGACCTTTAGCCGGCTATCCGATTTTTAATGCCCCTGAAGAAGTTGTTCAAAGTATTAAAGATGCTGGATATGATGTTTTAGACTTAGCTCATAATCATATTTTAGATACAGGAATTAGTGGATTAAAATATACAGCTACAGCTTTTAGAAATGCCGGTTTAGATATTTTCGGAGTAAAGGTAGATCCAAATGAAGGAATTTTAGTCAAAGAAGTAAACGAGATTAAGGTCGCTATTTTAGGATTTTCATACGGATTCAACGGAATTGAAGCAAGTATTTCTAAAGAAGATTACGATAATCATTTATATGACTTAAACATGGATAAAGTAAAAGAGCAAATTGAAAAAGCTGAACAAATCGCTGATTTTACAATCATTATGCCTCAGATGGGAGTAGAATATCAGTTAACACCAACTGACGCTCAAGTCGACACTTATCATAAAATGATTGAATGGGGAGCAGATGTTGTATTTGGAGGGCATCCTCACGTTGCTGAACCTACTGAAACTATCGAAAAAGATGGGCAAAAGAAATTCATCATTTATTCAATGGGGAACTTACTATCTAACCAAAGAATTGAAACATTAGATAAAATTTGGACAGAACGTGGCGTTATTATGGATATTACGATTCAAAAAGAAGGCAAACAAACGACCTTAACAAGTGTACAAGCACATCCAACATGGGTTTCTCGTACTCCAATTAATCGTACATTCCAAGGCTATCAAGCATACGATTATCAAGTATTCTTAGCAGAAGATTATTTACCAGGTGCAAAATACGCCAATACCGTAGATGAAACAACACGACAACGAATTGAAAAAGCCTATCATGAAATGTTAGAGTTACTGAATATTCAATTCTAAAACAAAAACCACACGACAAAAATCGTGTGGTTTTTTATATTCTTTAAAAAGCACTGTAGACAAATTCTGCTACATTTGAAAAATCTGCATGGAGTAAATATAAGCCTAACACAAGAAACAAAACATAAAATGCCATTGTCCATACAAATAGTTCATGCTTCTCACTAATTTTTTTGATAGAATTTATACATTTCTTCAGCAACTTCAGGCCATCCTTTCCATCCAGGGTGAACCGTATCATACATAACATAAGGTTCATATTCCTTTGGTGTTAAATCCATAAGTTTATATCCATATGAATTAGTAATTTCTGCTAACTTTTTAGAGTAAACCTCTCTTTGATCTTTACCAATACCAATATAATCATACCAACGTCCATTAATTGGGAAATTAACGACTTCTACTTCTAA
>CALATC010000126.1 GCA_937891475.1 uncultured Granulicatella sp.
AGCACATTGCAATATCCAGGATGGGTACTTCAAATGTATTGTAAGGCTGCTAAAATTCCAGAAAAAACCGACATTCAAACAATCGAACAATTCCTAGATCTTATCAAAGGTAAGTCTATGAAAGTTACGGTTGAAAACGAAACTTCAGAATGGAATGGCAAGGTTTACGAAAACTTGCGTGTTAAAAAACGTGAACAATCAGAATTGCCGCCTTATTCTGCAAAATCAGAAAAGGCACCCGAAGTTTCAGACCTAGATTTGCCGTTCTAAAGCTATGGTAGGGATGGTAGATTACGCCCTTCATTATCAAAAACTAGGTTTTTCGGTCATCCCAATAGATAAAACGAGTAAACGTGCGGTCACTAAATTTAAAGATAAAACGTTTAGTGAAGACGAAGTGAAACGTTTGTGGCACGAACACCCAGACGCTAACATTGCACTACGGACGACTGATTTCTTTGTTATCGATATCGATGTTTCAGAAAGTGAAGATGGCTACCAGTCTTTAGAGGATTGGGAGCTGTCTAAGTACATACCGAAAACATTAACGGCTAATACGCCCTCTGGTGGGAAACACATTTTCTTGAAAAAACCAAAAGGCGTAAACATTAGCCAAGATATTCGAGTTAAACCTGGTATTGATATTAAGGCAAACAACAACAATTACATTTTAGTAGCACCAAGCAATAACCCGAAAGGGAAGTATTCTTGGAACAAAGATACCGACACGATAGCTGAAGCTCCTAAAGAAATAGTTGATATTCTGAAATCGGAGCAAGAATACAAACCTTTGAGTTTTTCGACCAACTATAAAAAAGGTGAGTTTTCAAACAAAACCGCTAAATTATTCGAGCAAATCGTTTTCGGTTTTGGTGATAAAGGTGGGCGGAATAATGCCCTAACTAGTTTCGTCGGTGGTTTGCTAATTCGTGGGGTAGACGTTGATGCAGTTTATTTGTTAGCTAAAATCGCTAATCACTACACCCCAGAGAGCTTGCCAGAAAGCGAGTTCGACAGGACGTTTACAAGTATGCTTAGAAAGGACAGAGACAACAAACATGAAAATACCGCCACACATTCAACGGATTACTGAAGAATACAAGGAAAGAGTCGTTGACCGTCCCGTGTTCCTTAAAAAGCCTAATGATTGGCGAGAAATCCGTTTAGCATGTAAAAACTACCGTGAAATATGGCTAGAGAAAGCATCATGGAAGAAACCAAACCAATATGGTGTGGAGGAAAAGAAAGAAAATCCACCTACCCGCCTAACTGAATTGGCAGTGGCGGAAGGAATGGAAGAAATCCTCTATATCATCAACCTTCCTAATGATCGTGTGGCTATTTATGACCCAGATAAAGGTTACTACCACAAAGACCCTAGTTTTGCTTACCGGGTCATCCGACTATTAGAGCCAAACTTTAACGAAACCCAGGCTAAAAACGTTCTATTCATGCTTGCATCGACTACCAGAGTTAACCAACGAGAAGGTTTTTCTTGTAATTTTGCAGTCGGTGAGTTTGAAGAACCTAACCGTTTTATCCTCGTAAAAAATGGTATCTACGACAAAAAGGAACGTATCTTAAAACCATTCACGCATGAGTTTGTAGCTTTTTCAACAATCGCTACCTCTTACGACCAATTCGCCGAATCGCCAGTGATTGACGGTTGGGATGTCGATAGTTGGTTACTAGACCTCATGAGTGGAGATAAAGACCTTGTAAAACTAATCTGGCAAGTTATTTCTGCGAGTCTCAACGGGAACTACTCTTACAGAAAATCAATCTGGTTTGTCGGTGAGGGTAATGACGGTAAGGGAACAGTGCAGCAACTCATTACTAACCTTGTCGGCATTAAGAATATCGCTAGTTTGAAACTTAACCAATTCTCAGAACGTTTCTCACTTTCGATGATTGAAGGAAAAACTGTCGTTATCGGTGATGATGTGCAAGCGGGGATATATGTGGATGAATCTTCCAACTTTAACTCGGTCGTGACCGGTGAGCCAGTATTGGTCGAGGAAAAGAACAAACAACCTTATACCACGGTGTTTAAGAAGACGGTTATTCAGTCCACAAATGAGTTGCCACGTTTTAAAAATAAAACGAACGGGACGTATCGACGTTTTGTAATCATACCATTTAAAAAGTCATTCAGTACCAAGGATGATAATTGGGCAATCAAAGACGATTACATTTATCGTAAGGATGTTCTCGAATATGTTTTGAAGAAAGCGCTAGAAATGTCATTCGCTCGATTTGATGAACCGCAAGCATCTATTGAAGCCTTGGAAGATTTCAAGGAAAGCAACGACACGGTTAAATCATTCGTGGTTGAATGGTTCGATAAATTCGAATCCACTCGGCTACCCTCAAGGTTTTTGTGGTGGTTGTATCAAGAATGGTGCAAGGAAGAAGGCGTTACTAAATTGACAAAACGCAAGTTTGAAAATCAATTGGCTAAAGTAGTGCCGTCTGAATGGGTTAAAAAACGTTCAAAACCGGGAAAAGGGTTTATCCCTTCAATCGATGTTCCGAAACATTACTACACATTTTCTTGGTCGGATGAAGAACGTGATACCGCTACGGTTTGCTATGAAAAAGTTACCGTTACCGTTTAGGTTACCGTAAAAAATGGCATACGGTAACCCTTGCAAACCCTTTAACCATACCGTTTAGCTCTACTTAGTTACCTTGTTACCTTATTTATATATTGAAATAATAAATAAATAAATAAATAAAGTATATATAAGTAGAGCTTATAACGGTAACGGTAACGAATTGGCAAAAAAACAGTCAAAACCGTTGATATCACTGGATTTCAGACGGTTACTGTTCTAAAAAAAAGAAAGGTAACTATTTAGTGAGTTCTGAACATAGTATTCAAAACCAAATCCGAGTGGAATTATCGAAAGCTGGGTACATGGTATTTCGGATTAACGTTGGTAAAGTCAGAATGGCAGACGGACGTTGGTTCGATACGGGGGCACCGAAGGGGTTTTGTGACCTATTCGGATTTAGACCAGACGGGCAGATATTTTTCATCGAGGTGAAGAATGAAAAAGGTCGAGTGAGAGACGACCAGAAAAAATTTATGGATGCCATGCAAAAACGAGGGGCACTCGTAGGTGTGGCAAGAAGTGTTAAGGAGGCTATGGAAATAGTCAATGGTAAAACGGTGGAATGATCGCATGGCTGGTGTTAAATATGCACCACGGCCATACGATAAACAGGTAACGGTGTTAGAACGTGTGGAGTATTTTAGACATTGGTTTTATACCACGCATCAAAAGCAAGGTGCAGTGGCAATCAAACTAGATATCAACGCAAAGAAACTCAATCGTATCTTAACGATGGAGCAGTTACCGGATGGGGAATTACTAACGAGGATGATGGAATTATGCAAGTAAAAGAGTATGCGCTATATAAGGGTGAAGAATTGCTAGCGATGGGAACTAAGCGTGAAATAGCCGAACAATTGGGGGTATCAGCTAGCACTGTTGGTTACTATGGCACACCGGTATACGCTCGAAGAACTAGCGAAAATGGAAGGAGATTAGTAGAGATATGAAATACAAGGTAATCGTCTATTACGACAACATGGAAGACAGTGAGCATGTCTTCAGTAATAAGAATGATGCGATTAACGAATTACACCGTTTACGAGGTGTGAAATATCGCAATGCTAAGAAATATAAGGTGGAATTAGTCGAATGCGGTGGATAGTACGAGTAGCACGCACAATGGATGATGTTAAGGAGTGCCATTTCACAGATAAGAACAAGGCACTGAAACACGTTGAAGTGTTGAGAAAGTTAAGCATGGCAGTGGATGCCACTGTCTGGATGGAGGAAATTGATGATTAGAACGAAGTGGTTAGAGGTTGAATATGGATTTACTAATTACCAAGAAATCGACGATTTGATTAATGGGTTTATCGAAGAGAATCCACAAATTGAAATCATTGATATCAAATATCAGTCAAATGTCTCCAGCGTGGCCGACAGTGGTGTTAGTGCTACATATTACCATACATCAGCACTGATTATTTACAAGGAGAACTAACGATGATGAATAAGGATGAAGCAGTACAGAAACTAGCAACAGCGGGACGCCTTTCGATAACTCATGCAGAAGACCTATATGATTCTTTTTTCCCTAAACCAGTAGTGCCTCAATACGTGGCGGATTGGTATGAGGGGAATAAACGAAATCTTGACTTAAATTTGTGCGGTTTAGTATACGACCTTGCCATGAATTCAACGGATTGCTATCGGGAAGAATTTAAAGCGTGGGCGGAGGGTAATAAAAAAACGTTTATCACAACCCTCGTAAACATGCACCAGTTTGGGTATGAGGTCGAGAAAGAGGCTAGATATATAGTCAAATTCAAAGGAGTTTATGGCGACGCTAGATATTTGAATCACGAGATTGACGGCAATTGGTATATCAATAGCAGACAGGAGACACATCAGTTTCGAGTGGCCCACACCCGCAAAGAACTTGAAGCTAACGGTTTCGGGTGGGTATTCGATTGCCCAGGCGTTGAAGTGAAAGAGGTGGAGTGATGAAGATTAAAAAGTATAAATACACTATTAACGAAATTAGTTACACTGCATGTTACGGCTGGCTGGAAGCAGAAGTAACTCACGAACGTACAGGATATGGCGTTAGCACCACGAATATTGACAATTTTCTTGAAGAAGTGTCTATATACAGTCCCGAAGATGCAGACGCAATCGAAGCTTTCAGAGATTTTCAAAATAATTTAGTGCTAGAAAATGTCGAATTTGAAATCGAGAATGCGGAGGTAACGGATGAATAACCTAATTACTAAAATCAACCACTGGGCAGATAGCCGTGGGTTAAAGCAAGCTGACCCTAATATTCAGTGGATGCGAGTCACGGAAGAAGTCGGAGAAATTCGGGATGTCCTCTTGAAACCGACGAAATTCACTGAGCCACAAGCAGCGTTGAAGGATGCCATCGGTGACACGCTAGTAACAATTATCGTGCTAGCACACCAGTTAGACCTTGATGTGACTGAGTGTTTGGGTATCGCGTATGAAGAAATTAAGAATAGAAAGGGAAAAATGATTAATGGGACGTTCGTTAAAGAAAGTGATTTATAACGACCTAGCTATTGCTACAGTGCTGCTCATGGTATCACTAGCAATTAACGTGACTACTGTTCTACGAGTGGTTAACAGACCTATCGAGACCGTGGTTATCCATAAGGCAGACAATGCCGTTGAGCTACATGGCAAGGTTACTGGAAAATCTATGGTCGGAAAACTCTACACGCTCGATTGCGGCGCTTACGGGAAATTCCTTGTCAGCAAGGAACAGTATGACAGCGTGCAAGTCGGGGATGATATTCCGAGCTATTTGAGGGGGCGGGGACAATGATTCCAAATTTTAGGGCTTGGTCAAAGCAAGAACGACGTTTGATTCTTTCAGAAGATATTCTTGCTATTGATTACGAGAATGAAGAAATAGACGCACAAAAAATCTATTTTGAAGATGGATTGCCGGTTGAAAGGGATATATATACCTATGGTTTTGACAACATCGAACTTATGCAATCAACAGGATTGAGAGACAAGAATGGCAAAGAAATCTTTGAGGGGGACATCCTAAGAGTAACCAACCTATCAAGCTGGTTGGAAGTTGTATCTTTCAACGAAGACAAGGCGATGTTTATCTCTAAGGAAATCAAAAGAGAAGTCGAAGAAACCCCTCTATACGATTTGTTTAACACGGATATTTTCGAAATCGAAACCATCGGCAATATCTACACTAATCCGAAACTGGCAGAGGTAAGCTCATGAGTAAAACCTACAAATATTCCGGACTGACACCAGAGCTGTATCAACGGCTGGTCAGTGAGCATGCAGCGCTAAAACAAGCTCACAAAAAAGGCTCTTATAAGCAGTTTTTCCAAGATGTGAAACAGTGCAGTGAAGTACAAGCTCGTATCATTTATCAAGCGTTTAATAGTGCAGTGGTGGAGCGTGCGAGGATATCACCGGCAACTGTCGATAGACTGGAAGGCATTATCTCCGATGAACTATTCGACGACCTTCAAGACTATCTGTCTACGCACTATACAAGAGGTAAAACCACTAAACCAGTTTTGAATAAAACCAATGCTGGACTGCCAGAGGGGCTGTTTAAACGGTTTCGTAAGGAAGTGGAAGAACTACGCAAGGAACACCCTAACAACCTAAATAGCTATATTAGAGACGTCAAGGGCTGCGACCAGAAAAATGTTAACAGAACCCAAAACGCCCTCAAACTGTGCTATGCGGAAAAAGCTGCTCTAACGCCTTTAAAAGCTATTCAAATGGAAGGGCTACTTTCAAGAGAGTTATTCAGCGAGATTATTGATTTTGTTTTCAATAACTATGAATGGAGCGAGAGATTGGATGATGAAGTTGATCGCATCGTTCTCGAATATCGTACTAAAGGCGAATTAGGTCGCAAGAAACCCAGCGTTAAGCGTGCTCTATACACGGCATTAGCAATGGGTTTGTAGCCAGAATGGTATAGACGGTTCGATTCCGTCACTGGCTGTTAGTCTGTCAAAAATACACTAATTTATTTAGTGGCCAAGACACTTTTTTAACACTTTTTCGACACCGTCGAGCTGACAGACCTCGACACTAAACCCAGTAAATAAATAATTAGAATCGAGGAATCCTTTTTTTATTTCTTTTAGACCTAGCCTTGCATTACTGGTGGCATAGCTAAATCTAATGTATGGGAGGTGATAGCTTAATTCTTCTTTATTCTTGTATAAAAAAAGACCCAGACTAATGCCCAGGTCTATCCAAACGCTAATATTATTATACCATAAAGGAATCGTATTTATGAGAACAGTGGAACGGCTGCAAAAGATTAAGGCATTAGACAGGTACATTGACAGTCAGATAGAACAGATTAAACGCTTAGAATCACAAGCCCTTAAAGTTACGGCTGGTGCTATGCAAACAGATATGGTACAAGGTGGCAAACGTAAGGGTAAGGATGATATCTATGTGGAACTTATGACAGCTAGGGAGGAAGTGGAACGTTTCACTGCCGAGGCTATTAAACAGAAACTAGACTTCCGCCGGCAAATAGCAGAGGTGGGAGATATAGATGCACGCTCCCTACTCCAGATGGTATACATAGACCAGCTGGATATCTGGCAGATATGCGACCGCATGGGTTTTAGTAAAGCAACCTACTATGTGAAGTTAAGACAAGCTGAGAAGTATTTGGACTAATCTGCATTGGTCTATACCAATCTATAGTACACCATACTATCAACGTGGTAATATAGTATTATCGAATCAAGAGGACACAGTGGTGTTCTCTTTTTAGTTTATCTGAGAGGAGGTATATCTATGCCGATGGTCAGACGATGCAGGGCAGAGGGATGCCATGCTCTAACAGAGAGACCATTACATTACTGTAGTACACATAGTAGTATGGAAGCAGCATACACAGAAGAGAGACAGAGATACTCACGCACTAGATACAATACACGAGTAAGGAACAGAGACGATGAGAGCAAGGGACGCTACGCATTCTATCGCTCAAAGACTTGGTCTTCTATTCGTAAGATTGCTTTAGAACGTGACAACTATCTATGTCAGTACTGTCTTGCCTTGGGTGTGACCACACCAGACGCACGTATAGGCGACCACGTAACACCCGTTGAAATAGCTCCAGAACTTAGGACTGAAATTTCAAACGTGGTAGCTACATGTAGAAGCTGCGATAACACCAAACGTACCTTGGAACAAGAAATCTATGGTACCGGTCAAAATAGAACAAAACAGAACACCGAACTACGACTTTCCGTGGCATCGTGGGCAGATTTAATAGCCCGCAAAAAAGAGGACGTCGTCAAACCCCTCTAATAAGCCCATAGCACGATTTTAGAATAAGGGTGGTATAATAACCCTCGAGACGATTTAAAATTGACCCCCGCCCCTTTCTCGTGCCAAGGAGAGCCACGACAAGGTGTTCTTTTACACCGCACGCCAATTTTGAGGGTTTTAACAAGGGTCTTTTTTTATTTTAGGAGGTGAGAGCGTGGCAAATAAGTCACCGGCAAGGCGTGAGCCGTTTTACAAGCAAAATGACCGTTTTCTACCGCTTGACCCACCAAACTACTTAGGGACAGTAGCGAGGTCAGTTTGGACTAAAATCATTCCGTTTTTAAAAGCTACAGAAAAGGTCGAACGCATTGACACGTTTCTAGTGGAAACTTACTGCACGACCTACGAAATTTACAAAAAAGCCTACGAGGACGTGAAAGAAAACGGTATCCAAACCGAGATTATTAAATATATCCAGTCTCCCGGAAGTGGTGAGATTTTAGGTGAACAATTAATGGGGTTTAAGAAAAATCCAGCGGTTGCGACGATGAAAGACGCTGCCGAAACCCTTAATAAAATAGGCATTCAGCTAGGTCTGACACCTAAAGGACGGGCTGAATTGGCTGAAATAGCTGGAAGTCAAGCGGATAATTCTTCGATGAAAGATAAAATGGCAGCATTCTTCAAATAAAGGAGGTGAAACATGCAAGAGATTGATTTAACCAAGTCAAAAGATGTAATCGGTGCTTATAACAGCATCGATTTTTCTTACGAGCGAAAAACATATACCGACTATGGCACGCAATACTGTTTTAACGTGCTAGATGGCAAGATTGTCGCTGGTTACAATATCCAATTAGCATGTTTCCGACACCTCCGAGACTTGCAACGACAGGGGGATGAAGATTTCCCTTATGTCTACTCGATTGAAGCGTTTAACCGTTTCTTGAAATTCTTGTCTTTAGTTCCAAACGTTGATGATCTAAGCCAAAAGCTAGAGCCGATGGATTGGCAGTATTTTATCTTTGCCCAACTCTTTGCATGGTTCGACTTGGATGATGTGCCGAGGTTTTCAAACATCATCATTTCCATTGCTCGTTCGCAAGGGAAGACGATGATAGCTGGTATCTGCCTTAATTTCTCTTATTTGATTGAGATTATCGGGCAAAGCAACCAAGACTTCCTCGTTAGTTCGCTAAACTTCGACCAAACAATGAAGCTGTTCACTTATGTTAAATCTATGATGGCGAGAATCATTGAAAATGAGCCGTTTAAATCGCTAGCAGACGAAACGCAACTTCAATTGTATTCACGAGAAATTAAGTCGCTCGTAGACGCTAATACGATCCATACCATTTCTTTTGAATCCGGTAAATTTGATGGTAAGCACTTTAAGTTAGCTGTTGCCGATGAGGTTGGTGAGCTTAGAACGGATGAAGGTATCTCTAAAATCACATCCGGACAAGTTAATACCGAGGGCTCACGCTTTATTGAAATCTCGACTTCCTACCAAACGCCCGATGTTCCGTTTCATCAAGAGCAAAAGAAACTGATTGAGATTATGGAACGTGATTTTGACCGTTCTGGTGATGATCAGCTATGTCTAATCTGGTCGCAAGATAACTTGGAAGAAGTCTTTAAGCCGGAAACATGGTCAAAGAGCAACCCACTACTTAACCACCCTAAACTAAAGGATGGTTTGATGAAGGGGCTACTTTCCGAACGAGATAAGAAGCTACTCATGGGGAAACTTGCTGATTTCCAAGTTAAGAACATGAATTGTTGGTTGCTAGCTGATAGCAATAGTTTCCTTGATTTGACTGATATTGAAAATGCAGTCGTTGATGAATTTGACATCAAGGGCAAGCGTGTTTATGTCGGACTGGATGCGTCTATGTTCAGCGATAACACGGCTATTGGTTTCGTCTACCCCTACGTTACTGAAGACGGGAGTCAAAAATGGCATATAGAACAGCATAGTTTTATCCCTTGGCAACAAGCGGGCTCGCTAGAAGCCAAAATGGAACAAGACGGTGTCAATTATCGAGATTTGGAAACCAAGGGTTTTTGTACGATTACAAGCCACCCACAAGGGCTTATTAACCCAGAGGAAGTCTACCGTTGGTTCTGCGAGTATGTGGAAGACAATCAGCTTGATGTGGTCTTTTTTGGCTATGACGCTATGGGAGTATCAAAGATTATCAAAGCCTTGGAATCTAACACTAGCTTCCCACTTATGCCGATTAGACAGCGTACAAGTGAGCTGAAAGACCCTACAAAATTCCTTCAAACGCTATTTATCGAAGGGAATATCACTCGCCTCGATGACGAAATCATGCGTAAAGCCTTGATAAATGCGGTAATTAAAGAGGATAACATCGGTATTCAAGTCGATAAAATGAAATCGACCTATAAAATCGACGTTGTGGACGCTATTATCGATGGGTTTTACGATGGTATGTATGCGTTTGAAGACTACGCTATTACTAATAACCCAACGTGGAAGGTTGAACACATGAGTCAAGAAGCCGTTCTAAACTGGTTGAAAAACCCAGATAGTGGGCTTTTAGAGGAGTATTAATACATGATTTTGAAGTTTTTTAAGGCAATTTGGGCTTTTTTTGACATCCTTATGTTTATTTTAGCTGCAATTTCGCTTAATTTAACAACTTATAACCTCGGTTACGTGTGGTTTGGTATCAGCATGACCATTACATTCGTACTAGCGGGGTTAATTAGTGAGCTAGCTAGCAAGAAAGGCTAGAAAGGAGGTGATAATAATTGCCGATATTTAATTTAGCAACCGAAAGCCCACCGAGCAATCAAGGGGGCTTTTTTGATATCACTGATCCAGAGTTTTTAGCTACCTTGAATGGTAGTGAGTGGGTTTCAGCCGAAACTGCTCTTAAAAACTCAGATCTATTCTCTATTATCAGTCAGCTATCTAATGACCTTGCGACTGCCAAGCTAACAACTAGCCGAAAACAAATGCAAGGAATCGTTGACAATCCGTCAAACAGTGCTAACCGCTTCAATTTCTACCAGTCTATCTTTGCTCAAATGCTATTGGGTGGGGAAGCCTTTGCATATCGGTGGCGTAATGACAACGGGCGTGATATGAAGTGGGAGTATTTAAGACCATCTCAAGTCACTTTCAATCGATTGGACAATCAGAATGGTCTTTATTACAACATCACGTTTGACGACCCACGCATTCCACCGAAACAGCATGTACCACAAAGCGACATCTTACACTTCAGACTACTTTCTGTAGATGGTGGTTTGACAAGCGTAAGTCCGTTGATGGCTCTTGGTAGAGAACTTGATATCCAGAAAGCTAGTGATAAGCTAACGCTTAATTCCCTTAAAAATGCCCTAAACGCTAATGGTATTTTGAAGATTAAGGGCGGCGGTTTGCTCGATTTCAAAACCAAGGTCTCACGCTCACGACAAGCGATGAAGCAAATGCAAGGCGGTCCGTTGGTACTGGATGATTTAGAGGACTTCACACCTCTTGAAATCAAATCCAACGTGGCCCAACTACTTAAGCAAGCGGACTGGACGACCGGACAATTTGCCAAAGTCTACGGTATCCCAGAGAATGTTGTCGGTGGACAAGGTGACCAACAATCATCACTAGAAATGAGTTCCAATGTGTACTCTAAAGCAGTCGCACGTTATTTAAGACCGTTTCTTAGTGAGTTGTCTCAAAAACTTTCATGCGATGTGGATGCGGATATTTTCCCGGCGGTTGACCCGACTGGTGCTAACTATATCAGCCGTATCAATAGCATGGTTAAAAGCGGCACACTCGCACAAAATCAAGGCTTGTATATTTTGCAACAAGCTGAGATTTTGCCTAAAGAGTTGCCGAAGGGTGAAAACCCTAACCGAACCGTATTGAAAGGAGGTGAGACAAATGGGCAAGATTGACATTAAAGGCGATATTGTAAGCGATGATGCTGGTGCTTTTTACGAATACTTTGGCATGTCTAGTACCTATCCCAAACTGGTACAGGATGCCATTGCTAACGATGAAGACGAAGTAATCACGCTTAACATTGCGTCTAATGGTGGTGATGTGTTTGCAGCTAGCGAAATCTATACAATGCTTAAGGCTAGCGGCAAGCGTATTGTGGTTAATGTGCAAGGGCTTGCGGCTAGTGCTGCGAGCGTTATTTCTATGGCTGGCGATACCGTTCGTATCAGTCCAACGGCACATATCATGATTCACAAGGCATCCACTGGCATCGTCGGTAATAGCGATGACCTAGAGCACCAATCAGCGGTGCTTAATAGCATTGATGAGTCTATCGCTTTGGCTTATGAAATGAAGACTGGTCTTAAACAACCGGAATTACTTGATCTCATGGCAAAAGAAACATGGCTTAATGCGAAAACTGCCGTTGATAAAGG
>CALATC010000127.1 GCA_937891475.1 uncultured Granulicatella sp.
CATTTGCGACAACCTTTTCTACTTGATTGATCAGTGATTCTGGTCCAGAAATCGTAACTCTAGCAGGACTCACTAAAGCTTGTCCATTTTTATAAGCTCCTGGTAAATTCGCACGATTCACATTTACTGAAATGGGTAATTCAACCGTTGCTTTCTTTTCAATCATAATTTCAACTGTTTCAGGAGATACTGTACCTTTTACTCCTGAAGGCAAACCTGTCACTTGTAAAGTAATCATATGTTTTCCAGGACCTAATTCATTCAAATTAGGGGTTTTTACACGATAGGAACCATTTCCTACAACGGTTAATAATGAACTACTAGATCCTTCTATTCTTAGAGTAACAGCTTCCGGCAATCCAGTAACCGTGTATAATTGGCTATCCATATCAACGTAAATAGGGACATTTCCAATTGTATTTGAAGTTGTCTGAACTGACACTGAAGACGATTGTCTACTTGGACTTGATTCACTTGCGTATACAAATAAAGTCATCGTCAAAACAAAGGATATTACTATCAAAAATGACTTTTTAGTCATCCATTTACTAATCATTTATACGACCTCCTCTAAAGAAATCGATAATCATTGTTAGAATAGTCGAATCTTTTTGAGAAGTTTCTTTTGTAATTAAATGTTCACTTAACACTTCTACAAATTCATCCGGAGTTAGCTCACGTAATAATTTTTCACGCAAAGCGACACTAACCTTCCCTGTTTCTTCTGAAATAACAATAATTAAAGCATCTGTTACTTCACTTAATCCGATAGCTGCACGGTGTCTTGTTCCTAATTCTTTAGGAATAAATTTACTTTCTGATAATGGTAAATAACATGCCGCTGCTTCCACTTCATGACCACGAATAATCACCGCACCATCATGAAGAGGTGTATTCGGAATAAAAATTTGCGTCATTAATTGATTTGAAATTCGTGATTGTAAAGGAATCCCCGTATTAATATATTCTTCTAAAGAATTCGATTGTTCAATACAAATTAATGCACCGATTCTTCGTTTCGCCATATATTGTACAGAAATATTTAACTCTTCAATCATCCTTTGAGCTTGATTCGTTCCCGAAGCTCTCCTTGAGAAAAAGTTCGAACGACCAATATGTTCCAACCCTCTTCGAATTTCTGGTTGAAAGACGACAATAGCTCCCACAACTCCCCATTGGATTACTAAATTCATAATCCAGTCAAGAGTAATTAGCCCAAACATATAACTGATGAATTTTACCCCAGCAATAACTGCCAATCCCTTCATCAAATGTACAGCCCTTGTACCTTTCATGATGAGTAATAGATTATATAATAAGTACCAAACAATCACAATATCGACAATATTACGAATGCTACTCCAAGCACCTAAACTACTCCAATTAAATTGCATCACTCAACCCCCATTTCTATATCTTCTTTAGTTTATACCTTTTCTAAAAACATTACAACTGCCCCTAGCATGAACTTATTTATATCTTTATTTTTTGACAGTAAATTCCTCTGCATGCTACACTACAATCAACTAATTAAGGGAGGATTTATTATGCAAAAAAGTTATTTTGACGGTGGAATACTAACGTATATTTTCAGTTGTATTATTTCATTTTTTATTATCACATTTACCTTTGGATTAGGAACTCCTTGGGCAATTTGCATTTTTTATAAATGGGAAATTGAACATACCGTTGTTGAAGGCCGTCGTCTTGGATTTAATGGCACTGCACTCGAATTGTTTAGAAACTGGGTCAAATGGTTTTTCTTATGTATTATCACATTAGGAATCTATGGATTCTGGGTTCATATTAAAATACTAGAATGGAAAGCTGAACATACTTATTTCTTAGATTAAATAGAAAAACCACTCCGTTTAATATTGCGGAGTGGTTTTGGTTATCTATCTACTTTATCCAACATTTTTGTCTTTTTGCTGAACTCGTTTAGCGATATACGCCGTTAAAATTGGTGTTAAAATAGCCGTTACAATAACAGAAGCTGTAATTTGAGTCGTAGCAGTCGCTTCAATTGCTTTAAAGGAAGCATCCACCGCAGAAAGTGCAGCTGGTGTCGCAATAGCACTTGCAGCCGTACTAGAAATCGCAGCACCTGCAACTC
>CALATC010000128.1 GCA_937891475.1 uncultured Granulicatella sp.
GTATACTATAAACATCAAAGAAATTTGATAAAGAAATGGAAGAAAAAGAATGGGGGAAGCAAGATGAATATTGAAAAAATGACAACAATGATGCAACAATCACTTGCTCAGGCACAAGAAATTGCGCAAAATAGAAAACATCAAGAAATCGATGTCTCACATTTGTGGAAAGTATTTTTAACGCCAAATCATTTTGTTAGAAATCTATATGAAGATGTCCATGTTCCAATTTCAGAATTAGAAAAATTTGTGGATGAAAAAATTGATCAATTACCAATAGTAGAAGGAAGCCAAGTCCAATATGGTCAAAGTTTAAGTCCATCTTTATATCAATTACTAACGAAAGCAGATGAAATTAGACAACAATTTCAAGATGAATATTTAGCAACTGAAGTGATTGTATTAGCTTTAATGGAAACCAATTATCCAATTAAAGAATTTTTATTGAAACATCAAGTAACAAAACAAGTATTACAAGAAAGAATTGAAAAATTGAGAGGAGGAAGTCGTGTGACTAGTCAAAATCAAGAAAATCAATATGAAGCATTAAAACAATATGCACAAAATTTAAATGAAGCAGTAAAATCTGGAAAACAAGATCCAGTAATTGGACGTGATGAAGAAATTCGTGATGTTATCCGTATTTTATCTAGAAAAACAAAGAACAATCCTGTATTAATCGGGGAACCTGGGGTAGGTAAAACAGCTATCGTTGAAGGGCTTGCACAAAGAATTGTGCGCAAAGACGTTCCTGAAAATTTAAAAGATAAAGTCATTTACTCATTAGATATGGGAGCGTTAATTGCAGGAGCAAAATTCCGTGGAGAATTTGAAGAACGATTAAAAGCAGTTTTAGCAGAAGTAACAAAGTCAGAAGGACAAATCATTTTATTTATTGATGAAATTCATACGATTGTTGGAGCTGGTAAAACAGAAGGTTCAATGGATGCTGGGAACTTATTAAAACCAATGTTAGCTCGTGGAGAATTACACTGTATCGGGGCAACAACATTAGATGAATATCGTGAAAATATGGAAAAAGATAAAGCTTTAGAAAGACGTTTCCAAAAAGTATTAGTTCATGAACCAACGGTAGAAGATACAATTTCTATTTTACGTGGATTAAAAGAACGTTTTGAAATTCACCATAGTGTAAATATTCATGATAATGCCCTAGTAGCAGCAGCAACTTTATCAAATCGATATATTACAGACCGTTATTTACCAGATAAAGCGATTGATTTAGTTGATGAGGCATGTGCAACGATTCGTGTTGAAATGAATTCAATGCCAACTCAATTGGATACAGTGACTCGTCGTTTAATGCAATTAGAAATTGAAGAACAAGCATTAAAAATGGAAAAAGATGAAGCAAGTAAGAAGCGCTTATCGATTCTTCAAGAAGAATTAGCAACATTACGTGAAGAAGCCAATAACTTGAAAATGAAATGGGAAATTGAAAAAGAAGAAGTAAATAAAATTCGTGATAAGCGTGAAGAAATTGACCGATTAAAACATGAATTAGATGAAGCTGAATCTGAATATAATTTAGAAAAAGCAGCTGAACTTCGCCATGGTCGTATTCCTAAATTAGAAAAAGAAATTCAAGAATTAGAAGCTCAAGCAAAACTTCATGCTCAAGAAGACAATCGATTAGTACAAGAAGCTGTAACAGATGAAGAAATCGCTCGTGTTGTTGGTAGATTAACAGGCATTCCAGTAACTAAATTAGTAGAAGGAGAAAGAGAAAAACTTCTTCAATTAGAAGATACTTTACATGAACGTGTGGTTGGGCAAGATGAAGCTGTTCAAAAAGTGGCAGATGCAGTCTTACGTTCTCGTGCAGGATTACAAAATCCAAATCGACCAATCGGAAGTTTCTTATTCTTAGGACCAACTGGTGTTGGTAAAACAGAATTAGCGAAAACATTGGCAGAAAACTTATTTGACAGTCAAGACCATATGGTCAGAATTGATATGAGTGAATATATGGAGAAATTCTCTGTGAGTCGTTTAGTCGGAGCACCTCCAGGATATGTTGGTTATGAAGAAGGCGGTCAATTAACAGAAGCCGTTCGTCGTAATCCGTATACCATTGTTCTATTAGATGAAATTGAAAAAGCCCATCCAGATGTCTTCAATATTTTATTACAAGTATTAGATGATGGTCGTCTAACAGATTCAAAAGGTAGAGTGGTTGACTTTAAAAATACTGTCTTTATTATGACAAGTAATATTGGTTCTCAATTCTTATTAGAAATTCAAGGAGAAACAATTGATGATGAAACAAGACAAGCAGTGGAAAGTGTCTTGAAGGGTACATTTAAACCTGAATTTTTAAACCGTATTGATGAAACAATCTTCTTTACACCATTATCAAGAACTCATATTCATGGCATTATTGGTAAGATGTTGAAAGATTTAAATCTTCGTTTACAAGAGCAAGAGATTCAATTAGAATTCACGGATGAATTGAAAGATTGGATTTCGGAAAATGCTTATAATCCGGTTTATGGTGCTAGACCAATTGCTCGTTATATTCAACGCGAAATTGAAACACCATTAGCAAAAGAATTAATTCGCTCAAGTATTTTACCAGGAAATACTGTGAAATGTGATGTAGTAGCAGACCATGTTACCTTTCATGTAGTTGAAGAATAATATGGAAATAAAATTAAAAGAATAAATAAAATAAGAATAACTTTTCAATGTAGTAGTACTATAAACCACTATCTTGTGGTTTATAGTACAGGAAAATTTGAGACTTTGGCTCAAATTTTAGCCATGAGACCGTAGGTCTGCTGGCGTCCTTACTACTTGAAAAGTTATTCTTTTTTATTTATTCACTAACCGGTTTGCGTTTGCGAACTCCCCAGAATTGGAAGTAGTCGGTACGAATTGCACCATTATATAATTTACGTTTCTTAGTGGCTTGTTTTCCATAATGTTCTTCAAAACTTAAATCACTCGTTAAAATATACTTACTCCAAGTTTCTAATGGTTCATAAGTTTGTCCCATTTGACGGTAAATATTTTGAGCTTGTTCTTCAGATAATAAACGATCACCATATGGTGGATTAGCGACTAACACACCATTTTCTTTCTTCGTACGGAAATCTTTTAATTGCATTTGCTTAAATTCAATATGCTCGCTAACGCCAGCTTTAATTGCATTTTGTTTTGCAATCTCAATCATAGAACCATCAATATCAGCTCCAAGAATGTCTAATGTCACATCTGTACGAATTTCTTTTCTTGCTTCTTGTCGAACTGTATCAAATGCTTTTGGATCAAAGAATGTCCATTTTTCTGCTGCAAATGAACGATTTAATCCAGGAGCAATATTTAATCCAATTAAAGCAGCTTCGATAGGAATAGTACCTGAACCGCAACAAGGATCGTAAAATGGTTTATCTGGGAACCATTTTGTTAGCATAACAAGAGCTGCTGCCATATTTTCTTTTAATGGTGCGCCACCTTTTTCAGTACGGTAGCCACGTTTAAATAAACTTGTTCCACTTGTATCAATCGTTAATGTTACGACATCTTTAAGGATAGAAACTTCGATAGGATAGAGTGCTCCTGTTTCTGGTAAATGTGTTTTACGAGCGTAAGCTGCACTTAGACGATTAACGATTGCTTTTTTTACAATAGATTGGCAGTTTGGAACACTATGTAAAGTCGATTTAACAGATTTTCCTGATACAGGAAATTCTGCATCCACTGGTAAAATTTGTTCCCAAGGGAGTGCTTTTGTTTGTTCAAATAATGCATCAAAAGTTTTAGCAGTGAATTGACCAAAAACAATTTTGATACGGTCAGCAGTACGTAAATAAATATTCGTTTTCGCAATATCATAATCGTTACCAGAAAAATAAGCTTTTCCGTTTTCTACTTGGCAATCATATCCAAGAGTTCTTAATTCTTTTCCAACAAGTGCTTCAATGCCAGCTGCAGCAGTGGCGACTAATTTATAAGTTGTCATAATAATTTCCTTTCTATAAGAAATGATAGTTTTTCAAAAAAAATACCGGGAGACCCCGGTAAATAACCTGAATGCAAACTTCTATAAGCCATGTTCTGTTCCATCAATTAGCAGGTTCTAATTGATTTCAGTAATCATCTGTCTACACAAATGTGCCTCTTTTTTCGTTCATTTCCTAATAAAGAGTGCCCCTACCATAAGTTTGGGTTGCTCGCTCGAGGGGTTTACCGCGTTCCACCATTTTCGTTTCCAAAAATGCTTCGTCACTGTGGCACTTTCAAGAATACTTTGGCATAGAAATCCTTAGCCATTTTTTCTGCCGTCAACAAGTTGTTGCCTTAGCTTATTGTTTCGCTAAGCACGAACACTACAGACATCTCAGTCTGTGCGAGCATGGACTTTCCTCAGTAGTGCAATCACTACCGCGATTACTCAAAGTTTACAAGTTTTATTAATCTTTAATTGGGGGAATGACACGAGTTTTGTCTAAATCGTCTTCGTCATCTTCTTCTAATTTTTCATCAAATACATGTTTTTCTAAATTCGCTAAACGTTTTAAAATATCAAAGTTTGTAACTCCAGCAGAAGGAATGCTAGCTGAGCGAGTTCCTTTTGTGACAGTTGCTTGTTTTGATAATTCGTCAACTTTATTTACTAAACGTTCATTTTCACTTTGTAAAAAGCTAATTTCTTTTTGGAAAGTGTCATAATCACGAATGATTAAATCTAAAAATGCATCTACTTCTTCAATGTCAAATCCTCTGAATGAACGTTTAAATTGTTTATTTAAAATATCCTTTGTTGATAAATGTCTTGCCATGGTTTCATTACTCCTTAATATCTATAATCAATCATCTTTTTTTGGTTAGTATGCTTGCTACTCGATGCAAAAATGTCTTTTGCAAGCAGTGAAAAATCTATTGTTTTTCTATCTTCAATATCATACTAAAAATTCGGAAAAATTACAAATATGTTACATTAAATTTTTAGGCAATTTTTATTTTCTTTGTTATAATGTCTTGTGAACAATGATAAATGATTAAAGGAGAGTCAATAAATGGATTGGTTAGAAGTTACAGTAGTAACTCATACAGAAAGTGTAGAGGCAGTCAGTGAAATTTTTATGGAAATCGGAGCTAAAGGAGTTTCGATTGAGGATCCTCTCGACTATGATCAATTAAATCAAGAACAATTAGAATGGCTTTCAGTTGAAAGAAAGTCTTTATATGAAACAGATGAAGTTTTTGTCAAAGCTTATTTCCAACCAAATCAGTGGAATGATGAATTAACAGAAACCGTAACGAATAGAGTTCAAGAACTAAAATCTTACGGATTAACAATTGGTAAGGGAATTGTTACGTTACAAACAGTAGGAGAAGCAGACTGGGCAGAAGCTTGGAAAAAATATTATTTCCCAGTTCGTGTCAC